>JBOHPM010000086.1:0-9609 GCA_050731715.1 Candidatus Rokuibacteriota bacterium | reverse complement strand
CAGGAACCGTCAAGACCGCCCCCGTCGGGTTGTTGGGGTAGCAGAGGTAGATGAGGTCGACGGGGCGATCGGGCAACGCGGGCTGAAAGTCGTTCTCTGCCGTGCAGGCCAGGTAGACGAGGCCGGCATAGCGGCCGCTGGCGTCAGGCGCTCCGGCTCGGCCCGCCATGACGTTGCTGTCCACATATACGGGGTAGACCGGGTCCATCACGGCCACCACGCACTCCGGGGCGAAGATCTCCTGGATGTTGCCGGTATCCTGCTTGCCGCCGTCACTCACGAAGATTTCGTCCGGGGTAAGCCGGACGCCGCGGGGCGCGTAGTCCCGCGCGGCGATCTGCTCGATGAGGAACTCGTAGCCGGCCTCGGGCCCGTACCCGCGGAAGGTCTCGGTCCGGGCCATCTCCTCCACGGCCTCATGCAGCGCCCGCACGATGGCCGGGGCCAAGGGCTGGGTGACGTCGCCGATGCCCAGGCGGATGAGGCGGGCGTCGGGATGCGTGGCCTGGAAGGCTTTCAGCCGTCGCGCGATCTCGCTGAAGAGGTAGCTGGCCTTCAGATTCGCGTAGTGCTCGTTGACCCGGGCCACGGCCCCTAGATCATCAGCAAATGCTCTCGGGGTCAAGGCAGTAACGCTCGGTCGTCCCCGTGGCCCAGCGAGTCACGGCCAGGGACCGGCCGTCGGTCTCGAAGACGACGGCGCCGTCCCGATCGGTGCGGTAGACGCGGGCGCCGATATCTTGGAGGCGGGCCAGGGTCTCCGGGGCGGGATGGCCATACCCGTTGCGCGGCCCCACCGAGATCACGGCGAAGGCCGGGCGGACCGCGGCCAGGAACTCGGCAGTGCTGGAGTGCCGCGAGCCGTGATGGGCGACCTTGAGCACGGTGGCCTGGAGCGGATGCGTCGTGGCCAGCAGCTCGCGCTCCGCCGCCGCCGTGACGTCGGCAGCGAGCAGGAACGAGGCCAGCCCGTGCTCGATGCGCAGGACGACGGCCTGGTCGTTACGTCGTGGCGTCGCCGGCTCGGCGGCAGGCGCCATCCGGAGCAGGGGCACGCCGCCGATCCATCGTACACCCCCGGGGCCAGGGCTCGTCCATTCCTCCGCTATGGCAAAGCGGCGCCGAACGGCCGGCATCCCGCCGGCGTGGTCCTGGTCGTCGTGGGTCGTCAGCGCGGCTGCGAGGGCCAGGAAGCCGTGGTTCCACAGGAACGGCGCGACCACCCGCTCGCCGGTGTCCAGGCGCAGTGGTCCCCCCGGTCCCGCGTCGACGAGCAGCGCGCGACCGTCGGGCGTCTCCACCACGATCGCGTCGCCCTGGCCCACGTCGAGGATCGTGATCCGGAGCCGGCCGTCGGGTGGCCGGATCAGGGGCCAGAGGGCGATGCTGAGCGCCACGCCGAGGAGCAGGCCGCCGCCGGCGGCGACCTGGCGCGGCCGATCCGGCGACGTCGCGCGCAGGTGCCAGGCCAGGCGAGCACCGGCCAGGCCGAGGATATAGCTGACGACGGCGCTCGCGGGCGGCGCCGGCAGGTAGACGAGCGCGCCCGGGACCGCCGCCGCGAGCGTGGTGATCCAGCGCAGGACCAGCAGTACGGGCCACGTGGCCTGGAGAAAGAGCGCGCCCACCGTCTCGGTGGCGAGCGCGATGCTCCCTCCCGCGAGCCCGAGCACCGTCGCCAGTCCGGCGACAGGGACGATGGCCAGGTTGGCGAGAGGGCCGATGAGGGAGAACTGGTTGAAGTGCACGAGCGTGACCGGCAGCACGGCGAGCTGGGCGGCCACGCTCATGCCCAGCGCGCCGACCAGCACGCCGCGCGGCTGGGGCGCCAGGACGATGCCGGCGGTGGCGGCGAACGAGAGCTGAAAGCCTGGCTCGAGCAGATCGCCCGGACGTGCCGCGAGGATCAGCAGGGCGGCGAGGGCCAGACTGTTCAGCACCGAAGGCTCACGCTCGAGCAGGAGGGCGCTCAGCACGAGGAGCGCCATGACCACGGCCCTCAGGACCGAGGGCTCCGGGCCCACGACGAGCGCGAAGCCGAGCACAGCAGCGATGGCGCCCACCGCCGCTGCCCGACGGCCGGCGCGGGCCAGCGTCAGCAGCGCCCATGCCGAGCCCGCCACCAGGGCCACGTTGAAGCCGGAGACCGCGAGCACGTGGTAGACGCCGGCGCGTCTGAACGCTTCGTCGATATCCGCGGGCAGATCCGCCCGGTCCCCGAGCAGGAGCCCGGTGAGCAGCGCTGCCGAAGCCGGTGGCAGGGCGCCCGCGATCGCCGTCCGGGCGGTGGACCTGATCTTGCGTGGCCACGACGGGTCGACCGGCGCGCCGGCGATGAGGCGCTCGGCACGGGCGCTGCCGACCACCAGGATGTCCTCCCGCCGCAAGTGGGCCGCGTAGTCGAAGCCGCCGGGGTTGCGGAATCCGCTGGCCGGGTGAAGGCGAGCCTCCACCTCGACGTGCTGACCGGACGTCAGGGAGGGAAGGCCGGGGCCGTAGGCGGTGAGGCGGATCCGCCCGGTGCGAGACTCGCCCCCCACACGCTCGGCGTCGATGAGCAGGCGCATCCGCTCGGGCGCCAGGCGCAGGGGCTCGGCGGCGAGGCGGCCCGCGACCCGGGCTGTGAGGGGCAGAGCAAGATGGGCGAGGTGGTTCGGCGGCGTCTTAAGCGGCGCGGCCCGCAGCGCACCTGCCGCTCCGACGCCGACGATCAAGAGCGCGGCGGCAAGGGCGGGTCGGCCGAGAACCGCGAGGCTCGCGCCCCACGCGAGCGCCGCGATCAGGATCGGCCAGGCGACAGATGCTGACAACCAGGGCTGGACCGCGATCCCGCCGGCGAAGGCCAGCGCCATCGGGACCAGGGGGACCCGTAGCCACAGCATCTCACTCGGCGATGGTCAGGAGGTGGCGCAAACGCTCCAGCTTGGCGGCGCCGATGCCCTTCACCCGGCGTAGGTCCTGGACCGAAGCGAACGCGCCCACCGACTGGCGACGTTCCACGATGCGCGCCGCGAGCGATGGCCCCACGCCGGGCACACGCGCGAGCTCGTCGAGCAGCGCGCTGTTGAGGTCGAGCGGTCGGCGATCCGCCGCTGACGACGTGAGCTCGGACACGGTACGTGTTTCGACACCGCGATCCGCGAAGGCGGGCGGCTGCCGATCGATCTGCTCGAGGCGCTCCGCCAGCTCGGGGTAGCGGGCGCGCCACTCCCGGATGGCGAGCCCGGCGCTGGCGGCCGCGAGGAGCGCGAAGAGCAGCAGGAGCTGCCGGACGGTGTAGAGCGCCATGCCCCCCACCATGCATGGGCGCGTGTGCGGCCGCTAGAGTGCAAAAAACCAGACTATTGAGTTGGAGGGAGGCGCTCGGCTGGGCAGGTAAACCGTGAAGCGCTCGGCCAGTCGCTCGTGGAAGGGCAGCCAGCGCCCGGCCGCTCGCGGCGCGTGACGTCGCCTCTAGACGGTGGCCCCTCGGGCCCGCCCCAGCTCGAAGTCATCGTGGAGCGCGCGGACAGCTAGCTCGGCGTACTTGTCCTCGATGACGCAGGAGATGGCGATCTCCGAGGTCGAGATCATCTGGATGTTGATGCCCTCCCGGGCCAACACCGCGAACATCCGAGCGGCCACACCGGAGTGGCTGCGCATGCCCACGCCCAGGATGGAGACCTTGGCCACCCGCTCGTCGTGGACGAGGCCCTGCGCGCCCACCGTTCGGGCCACGTCCTCCAGCGTCGCCACCGCCCGCGAGTAGTCATCCCGGGGGACGGTGAAGGACATGTCCGTGTAGCCGTCGCGGCTGATGTTCTGCACGATCATGTCGACGACGATTCCCTTGTCGGCGATGGCGCCGAAGACCCGCGCCGCGATCCCGGGCCGGTCCGCCACGCGCAGGATGGAGATCTTGGCCTGGCCGCGGTCGTGGGTGACGCCGGTGACGACGACCTCTTCCATGCCCTGCTCCTCTTTGGTGACCAGCGTCCCCGCGGTGGGCTTGAAGGTGGAGCGGACATGGACGGGGACCGCGTATTTCTTGGCGAACTCTACGGACCGGGCCTGCAAGACCTTGGCGCCCAGGCTGGCCATCTCCAGCATCTCGTCGTAGGTCACGCGGGCGAGCTTGCGGGCGTCGGGGACGATGTTGGGGTCGGCGGTGTACACACCGTCGACGTCCGTGTAGATCTCGCAGAGATCGGCCTTGAGGGCGGCGGCCAGCGCGACGGCCGTGAGATCGGAGCCACCCCGCCCGAGCGTGGTGATCTCGTCGGCCTCGCTGAGGCCCTGGAATCCGGCGACCACCGCGATTTCCCCGGCGTCCAGCGCCTGACGCACCGGTTCGGCGGCGATCCGTGTGATGTGAGCCCGGGTGTGGTCGGTGTCGGTGCGGAGGCCGCACTGCGGGCCGGTGAACGATCGCGCGGGCAGGCCCAGGGCCTGCAGGGCCATGGTCAGGAGCGCGATCGTCACCTGCTCGCCGGTGGCGAGCAGCATATCCATCTCGCGGGGATCGGGCGTGGGCGTGACCTGCTGGGCCAGCGCGATGAGGCCGTCGGTGGTCTTGCCCATCGCCGAGACCACCACGACGACCTGGTAGTCGCGCGCGTGCTCGGCCACGCGGCGGGCCACGTTGGCGATCCGTTCGGCGTCCGCGACGGAGGAGCCGCCGTACTTCTGCACGATCACACCCATGGCTCGAGCATCGTAGCACGAGTGGTTTGCGCTCCCACCGCGCGTCACGCCTCGGGAGTGGCCGTGGGTGGGCGGCGGGCCTCGGTGAGACTCAACTGCTCGCGGAGCAGATAGAGCCAGCCTACCAGCGACACGCTGAGGGTCTGACTGGCATGCAGCACGAGCGCATAGCCGAAGGCGGCGGGCCTGGCGACGTCGAACATGGCCAGGGCCAGGACGGTCGCGTAGTGGTAGACACCCACGTACCCGGGCGCCGAGGGCACGCTGATGCCCACGCCGACGAAGGCGAGCACCGTCCAGGCGGCGATGAACGGCAGGTCGAGTGCCATCGCCCGGAAGATCACCCAGGCGGCAACGGCCGGGACGATCCACACCAGGACGGTCCACCCCACGAGCGGCCACCGGTGGGCGGGGGCGCGGATGCCGTCGAGGCCGGACACGAAGCGCTCGAGCACGCGAGCGAGCCGCTCAGCCCGCCCCGGCCAGCGGCGCAGGCTCTGACGGACGAGACGCAGGGCACTGTGGGGAGCCACGGCCAGCCAGCCGAGCACGGCCACGGCCACTACGTCGATCACGAGCAGGGTGGCCGCCCCCAGGCGGAAGATCGTCGGTACCGGGATGAGCACTACCAGAACGCCCAGGACCAGGACGATGGCCAGGCTGTCGAGGACGCGCTCGACGATCAGCGTGGCCAGCGTCGCCCAGAAGCCGCGGGACCAGCCCCGGGCTACCACATACACCCGGACGACCTCGCCGGCGCGCAACGGCAGGACGTTGTTGGCCATGTAGCCGATCATCGTGGCTGGCACGAGCCCGGGCGGCTCGGGCCCCGGCGGGAACAGGTAGCGCCAGCGCCGAGCCCGGATCCACAGCCCGACCGGTCCCAGCGCGGCGCCGAGCGTGACCCAGCCCAGGTGCGTGCGGCCGAGTTGAACGCCGAGCTCGTGCAGGTCCACGCTCCACAGCAGGAAGGCAAGCAGCCCAACGCTCACCGCGACTCCGCCAGCGAGCTTCAGCAGCTTCAACGGGGCCGAGGAGCGTCGCTCAGAATCCGAGCTGGGCGAGGACGGCCTTGAGATCGGCAGGCACGGTGGTGGGACGGGAGGCCGACTCCAGCGCGGTGTCCGGATCCTTCAGGCCGTGGCCGGTCAGGGTGAGCACGAGCGTGGAGTCGGGCTCGAAGCGGTTGGCCTTCACGCCCTTGATGAGCCCGGCCACGGTGGCCGCCGAGGCTGGCTCCATGAAGATCCCCTCGGCCCGGGCCAGCAAGCGGTAGGCGTGCAGAATCTCCTCGTCGGTCACGATGTCGATCCACCCCCGCGAGTCCTTGAGCGCCTCCAGCGCGGGCCCCCAGTTGGCCGGGTTGCCGATCTTGATGGCCGTGGCCACCGTGCGCGGTTCGGGGATGACCTGGTTCTCATAGATCGGCGCAGCCCCGGCGGCCTGGAAGCCCACCATCCGCGGCAGCTCCCGGGCCCGGCTCGCCCTGTAATACTCACGGTAGCCCCGCCAGTAGGCGGTGATGTTGCCGGCGTTGCCGACCGGGATCAGGTGGTAGTCAGGAGCCCGGCCGAGCTGGTCCACGATCTCGAAGGACGCGGTCTTCTGGCCCTCCAGCCGGAAGGGGTTGACCGAGTTCACCAGCGTGACCGGGTGGGTCTCGGAGATCTGCCGCACGATCGACAGCGCCTGATCGAAGTTCCCGTCCACCATCAGCACCCTGGCGCCGTGGATGGCCGCCTGCGACAGCTTCCCCAGCGCGATGGCCCCTTTGGGCACCATGACGAAGGCCTTGACGCCCGCGCGGGCGGCGAAGGCCGCGGCCGAGGCCGACGTGTTGCCCGTCGACGCGCAGATGACGGCGCGCGAGCCCGCCTCCAGCGCCTTGGAGATGGCCATCGTCATCCCGCGGTCCTTGAAGGAGCCCGTCGGGTTGTACCCCTCGCACTTCAGGTAAATGCGCAAGGTGGGATCGGTGGCCTCGGCCAGACGCGGGGCCGGGACCAGCGGCGTGTTGCCCTCGTGGAGCGTCACCACCGGCGTCTTGTCGGACACCGGCAAGAACTCCCGGAACCGCTCGATGACCCCCCGCCACGCGCTCATGCGGGGCCACCCTTTCGAGCGCCGGCTTTGCCGGCGCGTTCCTTTGCTGGGGGTGGCTCGGAGGGGGCCGTCGAGGCCCCCTTCGATGGGTTCATGGCCCGCCCTCCACGCGGATCATCGTGGTGGGCGAGGACACGACGCGCAGGCGGTCGATGGCGGCCAGCGCGGCGCGCATGTCGCGCTCACGGGCCTCGTGGGTCATCATCACGACCGGGACCGCCTCTCCGGTGGCCCGCCCCTTCTGGATCACCGAGACGATGGAGATGTCGTTCTCACCGAGGATGCCGGCCACCCGCGAGAGCACGCCGGGACGGTCCAAGGCCATGACCCGCAAGTAGTAGCAGGAGCGGATGGCGTCCATCGGGCGGAGGGGCAAGGCCCCCGGTCCCACCGAGGGCAGCTCCAGGGCCAGGGCCGGGATGCCGTGAGCGATCCGCCGGGCGATCTCCACGAGGTCGGACCACACGGCGGAAGCGGTGGGCAATTGCCCGGCGCCGCGTCCGTAGAACATGAGGTCGCCGACCGCGTGGCCGGCCAGGAACACGGCGTTGAAGACCCCGGAAACGGCGGCCAGCGGCGAATCGGCCGGGATCATCGTGGGGTGGACGCGAACCTCCAGTCCCCCGTCGCTGGCCTTGGCGATGGCCAGGAGCTTCACACGGTAACCGAGCTCGCGCGCGTAGGCGATGTCTTGCGGTGTGACCCGGGTGATGCCTTCCGTGTGGATGTCCTTGAGGTCCACGAAGCTGCGGAAGGCCAGCATCACCAGAATCTGCAGCTTGTGGGCGGAGTCGAGCCCCTCGATGTCCAGGGTGGGGTCAGCCTCGGCGTAGCCCTGGGCCTGAGCCTCCTTCAGCACCAGGGAGAAGTCCAGGCCTTCGTCGGTCATTTTCGACAGGATGTAGTTCGACGTGCCGTTGACGATGCCGAAGAGCGACAGGACGCGGTTGGCGACCAGGCCCTCCTTGATGGAGCGGATCAGCGGAATGCCGCCGGCCACCGCGGCTTCGAAGGCCAGCGTGACGCCGCGCCGCCGAGCCTCCTGGTAAAGCTCGGCCCCGTGGTGGGCGAGCAGCGCCTTGTTGGCCGTGACCACATGCTTGCCCGCGGCGAGGGCGCGCAGGATGAACGACCGGGCCGGCTCCAGGCCGCCGACGAGCTCGATGACGACCTGCACCCCGGGATCGTCGAGCACACGGGCGGCGTCCGTGGTCATGGGCAGGCGGGCCAGATCGAGGCCCTCGCGCGGCCGGATCGTGTCGAGATCGGCGACCGCGGCCAGCGTCAGCCGGCAGCCGGCACGCTCCTCGAGCATCGCACGCTCGGAGTCCAGGAGCTTGACGACACCTCCGCCGACGGTGCCGAGGCCGAGGAGGCCGAGCCGGACTTCCTTCACGTCAGCGGCCGAGATGCTTGAGGCCGCGCAGCGCCTGCCGGATCCGCTGCTCGTTCTCCACCAGGGCGAAGCGGACGTACCCCTCCCCGTACTCGCCGAAGCCGATGCCAGGCGAGACGGCGACCTTGGCCTCCTGAATCATGAGCTTGGCAAACTCCAGGGAGCCGATCGTGAGGAAGGCCTCCGGGATGGGCGCCCACACGAACATGGTGCCCTGCGGCCGGGGTACGGTCCAGCCGAGCTTGTTGAGCCCGTCGACCAGGACGTTGCGCCGCCGGCGGTGAACCTCGACGATCTCGGCCACCGCCGACTGGTCCCCCTCCAACGCGATGATGCCGGCGATCTGGACGGGCTGGAAGGCGCCATAGTCGAGGTACGACTTGATGCGGGACAGCGCGTGGATCATCCGGGCGTTGCCGCAGGCGAAGGCCAGCCGCCAGCCGGCCATGTTGTACGACTTCGACGTGGAGAAGAGCTCGACGCCGACATCTTTGGCCCCCGGCACCTCGAGGAACGACGGGGGGCGGTAGCCGTCGAAGGCAAAATCGGCGTAGGCGAAATCGTGGACCACCATGAGCCGGTGCTCGCGGGCAAACTCGACGACGCGCTCGAAGAAGGCGCGGTCCACGCACATCGTCGTGGGGTTGTGCGGGAACGACAGAATGAGGAGCTTGGCCTTGGGCCAGGCCAGCCGGGCCGTCTCTTGCAGGCGCGCGAAGAAATCGTCTGCGCTGCCACTCAACGGGACCGAGCGGAGATCGCCGTCGGCGATGACGACCGAGTAAGCATGAATCGGATAGGTCGGGTTGGGAACGAGGACGCCGTCACCTGGCTGCAGCACGGCCAGGGCCAGGTGGGCCAGGCCTTCCTTGGCGCCGATGGTAGCGATGGCCTCGGTGTCGGGATCGAGCTCGACGCCGTAGCGCTCGCGGTACCAGCGGGCGATGGCCACGCGCAGCCGCGTGATGCCGCGTGACGCCGAGTAGCGGTGGTTCTTGGGATTCTGGGCGGCCTCGACCAGCTTGGCGACGATGTGCTTGGGAGTCCCCAGGTCGGGGTTGCCCATCCCGAGATCGATGATGTCCTCGCCCCGGGCCCGCGCCTTGGATTTGAGGTCGTTGACGATCGCGAAGACGTAGGGCGGGAGCCGCTTGATGCGATAGAAGTCATCCATAGACGCGTCCTTTCACCGGCTTCCGGGGATCATACTTCGCGCCATTCGGGGGTGTCAACAAATCGACGGTCTCACGCGGAGTTACGATACGCCGGCCGTCCGGTAGCGCGCAGTCGGATCCACGACCCGTGACGAAACGTGGCGCTTTGGCGGAGTTACGTGCCGGAATGGCAGCCCCTTGATTCGCAACTATTGGATTATATTTAGTCAGTACGACGGCACGCGCTTTGCGAGCCCCCGGGGTATGGCTCCG
>JBOHPM010000085.1:0-9642 GCA_050731715.1 Candidatus Rokuibacteriota bacterium | reverse complement strand
GGCGGCCAGGACATCCGGCGCGGTCGGGCAGTCGCGAGCGCCCCAACCGGCCCCGGGGTCGAGCAGCACGGCGGTCAGGCCGGCGCCGCGCGCGCCGAGCACGTCGACGGAGTAGAGGTCGCCCACGTAGACCGCAGCGCCGGGCCCCAGCCCGGCCCGCTGCAACGCCAGCCGGAAGATCCGGGCGTCGGGCTTCTCCACACCCACCTCCGAGGAGTCCAGGACGAAATCCAGGTGCCGGCCGAGGCCGAGCGAGTCCAGAATCCCCCGGACGGACCCGTTCGAGTTGGAGATGACCGCCGCGCCACGTCCGGCGGCCCGGACCAGCCGCAGCGCCGCCTCCGCGACGGGCTCGACAGTGTTCCACAGCCCTACCGGGGGGTTGTAGGCCCGGCGCCACGCTGCGACCGCGTCGATCACCCGCCCGTCCTCGACGCCGAGCTCGGCAAGTATGAGTCGGGAGTACAGGTCGCCCGCGCTCCCCGCTTCGGTCGACGCGTGCCGGCTCGGCCGCGCGCCTAGCTCGGCGTCGAGCACCACCCGGGCCCGCCACTCGGCCTGCTGCACGTCGGTCGCGCTGACGCGGACGCCATGGCCCAGGAGCTCCCCGGCGATCGCCGCGTAGTCCATGCGCACCAGCGTGTTGCCGGCGTCGAAGAAGACGGCCCGGGCGGACCGGGCGGGACGCGAGGCCATCTCCGAGGATGGTAAGGTACGGGCTCGTGGAGCTCAACGCGGCGGCGGGCATCGCGATCCGCTGGATCCATCTGGCGGCCTCGGTCCTCGTCGTGGGCGCGCTCAGTGCCCCCCTGATCGTCGGCCGCTCGCCCCGGGCCACGGCGGTGGCCTGGGAGGAGCGCGTGCTGCGACGCGCGCAGTGGCTGCTGCTGGTGGCTTTGGCCGCCGGGCTCGGCACGCTCGGCCACCAGACGGCTCTCGTCGAGGGGCGCCTGGCGGCAGCGCTGGAGACGGCCGCGCTCGGTCGCGTCCTGTTGGAGACTCGGGGCGGCCACGTCTGGCTTGCCCGCCACGGCCTCCTGCTGCTCCTGTCCGCCTTCCTGCTCCTGCGCGCCGACACCAGCCGACGCGTCGACTGGCTCGCCGCCCGCGGGGAAGCCGCGCTCCTCGGTGTGGCCGCCCTGGCCCTGCTGGGCGCCTCGGGGCACGCCGCCGCGGTCGAGCCCGGCACGGCGTGGGCCATCGCGGTGGACGGTGTGCACCTCGTCGCCGCAGGAGTGTGGGCGGGCGCGCTCCTGCCCGTCGCCGCGCTGATGACGGTGGCCAGCGAGGAGCGCGGTGCGGAGATCCGTCCGCACGCCGTGCGGGGAGCGTACCGCTTCTCGCGGCTGGCGCTGATCGCCGTCCTCGCACTACTGGCCTCCGGCGTGTGGAACACCGTGATCCACGTGGGGAACGTCGCCGGTCTGCTCGGCACTGCCTATGGCTACCTGCTCCTCGTCAAGCTCGCGCTGGTGCCGGCCATCCTCGTGCTCGCCGCCGTGAACCGACGGCGGTGGCTGCCCGCGCTCTCCGGCGAGGCCACGACGATCGGCCGGCCGGCCCTGCAGCGCCTGGGCCGGACCATGTCCATCGAGGCGGCGCTGACCCTGGTCCTCGTCGGCATCGTGGCGGCGCTGAGCACGACGCCACCGGCCCGCCATCTCGAGGCCACCTGGCCGTTCGCCTTCCGCCTCACCCTGACGGCGCTGGAGGGCGCGCCCGATCTTGCGCTGCGAGCATTGATCGGATCGCAGCTCGCCGTGCTGGGGCTGGCGGCGTTCGGGGCGGCCATCGTGCTCCGCACGGCCCGCCGCGCCCTCTGCGCCGCCGCGCTCGGCCTGGGCGTCGCCGGGCTGGCCTTGCTCGTTCCGGCGCTGGCCGTCGATGCGTATCCGACGACGTATCGGCGCCCCACGGTGACCTACCACGCCAGCTCCATCGCTGACGGGGCTCGCTTGTACCGCGAGCACTGCGCCCCTTGCCATGGCGCCACGGGCGCCGGCGACGGCCCGGCCGGGCAGGGGCTGCCCCGCCGCCCCGCCGATCTCAATGCCGCGCACACGGCCCAGCACACCGCGGGCGACCTGTTCTGGTGGCTCAGCCACGGGATTCCCCGCGGAGGCATGCCGGGCTTCGGCGAGCGCCTCACCGAGGACCAGCGCTGGGACCTGGTGAACTTCGTTCGCGCGCTGGGAGCCCGCGCCGCTGCCGGGACGCTCGGCCCCGAGGTGGAGCCCGGGCGGCCCAGGCTCGTGGCCCCGGACTTCTCGTTCTCGGTGGGCCCGCTGCCGCAACAGTCCCTCCGCGACTTCCGGGAACGCCGGATCGTGCTGCTGGTGCTCTACACGCTGCCGGCCTCCCGGCCGCGCCTGGCCCAGCTGGCCCGCGCCCACCAGATACTCGCGCTCCTGGGTGTCGAACCGATCGCCGTGCCCAGGGACGCCAGGCCCGATGCCATCCAGCGTCTCGGGGCCGAGCCCCCCATCCTGTTCCCCGTGGTCACGGACGGCGCGCAGACCATCGTCGACGCCTACAGCCTGTTCTCCGAGGCGCCGCACGCGGAGTTCCTCATCGATCGCTCCGGCTACCTCCGGGCCCGCTGGGCTCCCGTGGAGCCACCGGACCGCGACGTGAACTTGCTCCTGGCCGACGTCCAGACCCTCAACGAAGAGCCCGCCGGGCTGCCGCCCGCCGACGAGCACGTGCACTGATGCGGGTCTGGAAGGTCGTCCTCCTCCTCAATCTGGCTCTGCTCCTGGGCGTGGGCGGAGGGTACCTCTGGTGGGGCCGCCGCGCCGAGCGCCTGGAGCAGGAGCTGGCGCGGGCCCGCGACGCCCGGGCTCTGGTCGAGCAGGAGTGGGAGGCGCGCGGCGTGGTGCGGGCGGTGCTGCCGGATGCGGGGCTCATCGTCATCAGCCACGAGGCGATCGCTGGCTACATGGCGCCGATGACCATGGGATTCCGCGTGGCGTCTCCCCAGATTTACAACGGGGTCCGGGTCGGCGACGCGGTACGATTCAGGTTGCGGGGCACGGCCCCCAACGCGGTGGTCATCGCCCTGGAACGCACTCCCTGAAGGAGGTACCGCTGAGCATGCGGATCGTGCCGGTCCTCGGCCTCCTGGCGGGCGCCCTGGTGGCCGCTCCGGCCACCGCGGCCACGCTCTTCGTCACGAACACGAAATCCGACTCGATCTCGATCATCGACACCTCCACCTTCGAGGTGATCGGGACGATCCCCCTGGGTCGGGGCAAGCCCAATCGCATCGTCTTTCACCCGGAGGGGCGCTTCGCCTGGGTCGTGTACGACAAGAGCCGCGACATCGGAATTGTCGACGCCGAGGCCCGCAAGCTCGTCCGCCGGGTGAAGATCGGCGGGAATCCGTACAACCTCGCCTTCACGCCGGATGGCCGCTACCTCTACGTGCTGGACTGGTCCAGCGAGACCAGCGGCGACGAAGTGATCATCTATGACGTCAAGACCGAGCGTATCGAAACGCGCCTCGAGGTCTCGACCTGGCCGGCCCACGGCATCTTCAACCGCGACGGCAGCGTGTTCTACGTCTCGGGCGAGACCGCCGGCGATCTGACCATCATCGACACGGCCAGCCGCCGCATCACGGGTCGCGTCGTGCACGGCGGGGGCGACGCCATGGGGCTGGCCCTGACCAGCGACGGCAAGATCCTGTACGCGGCCGCCGGCGAGAACAAGGCGATCCTCAAGATCGACCCGGCGACCGCCCGGGTGGTCGGTGAGATCCCGCTGCCCGGCGTCGTCCACGAGGCCACCCTCACCCTCGATGGGCGCTTTCTCTACACCACCCTGCGCAAGGCCAACCGGGTCGTCGTCGTCCGCACCGCCGACGACAAGATCGTGGCCACGATTCCCCAGCGCAGCTACCCGGACCTGGTCATGATGGAGCCCAGCGGCCGCTACGCCCTGGTCACCAATCGCTACGCCGACCGCGTCACCGTGATCGACGTCACTACCCACAAGGAAGCGCGGGCGATCCCGGTGGGCCAGGCCCCCCACGGAATGGCGCTGCGACCGCGCTGAGTCGACGGATGCGCACCAGAAGGATCGCCCGTTTCGTTCTGCTTGCCGCCGTCGGTGGCGTCGCCGTCATGGCCGCGACTCGCGTCGGCCTCGGCGTGGCTCAGCACGCGCATAGCCCTCAGGAGGTGGTGGGCAGCAGCACGCCGGCCGGCCCGACAAGGGCCGCCGACGGCGCTCGCCCCCCGCGCCGGGTCACGATGGAAGAGCTGCACCAGGCCGGCGGCGTGCCGCGCGGCTGGAAATTCGCAGTGCCTCCCGGCGACCCGGTCAAGGGCCGGCAGCTCTTCGTCGATTTCGAGTGCTACAAGTGCCACCTGGTCAAGGGCGAGGGCTTTCCCGCGACCGGGCCCGAGCCGGCGAGCACCGGGCCGGAGCTGACCGGAATGGGGTCTGAGCATCCGGCCGAGTACATCGCCGAATCGATCCTGGCCCCGAACCACGTGATCGTGGAGGGGCGCGGTCACGTCGGGTCCGATGGGTTGTCCACGATGCCGAGCTTCACCGATAGCCTCTCGCTCGGGATGTGGCTCGACCTCGTCGCCTACCTCAAGCGCCTCACCGGCGACCCACCCCACGCCGGACACGGCATCGAGCGGGAGCAGGTGGTCGGGGCCTATCGCGTGCGGCTCAGCTATGTCGGCCCCTCCCCCGGTGCTGGCCCGCACGGCGCGGGGGCCAGCGCCCGTCCCGCGCCGGGACGCCTGAGCGTCTTCGTCACCGACCGCGAATTCGACGAGCCCGTGCCGTACCTGCCCGTCACCGCGGCGGTGCAGGCCGAGCGGCGGCCGACAGAGCGACTGCGGCTGGGGCCGCGGATGGACGAGCAGGGCTTCCACTACGGACTCGACGTCACGCTGCCTCCCCGCACGCGGAGGATCACCGTGTCGATCGGGGCCACCACGATGCAGCTCGCCGGCTCGGCCAAGGGTAAGTTCGCGCAAGCGGTCACCGCCGTGTTCGACTGGGAGGCGGCAGCACGATGATCCCCGCGCTCCTCGCGCCAATGGCCGCGGCGTGGGCGGATCACGGGGATGCCACCCGCTCGGCCCCGGCCAGCCCGCTGGCCCAGGCCCTGATGTGGGCGGCCGTCGTGCTGCTGCTCGGCGTGGCCGTCGTGGCCATCGTGAGCGCCCTGACCCGTCGGGGGAAGTCGAGGTGACCGGGCCGCGCCTGGGCACGACCCTCATCGGCCTGCTCGTCCTCGTCCCCTTCGCGGTGTCCGCTCATGCCTTCCTCGTCAAGTCGACGCCGCCGCGCCGGGCCGTCCTGGCCCAGCCGCCGGCCCGCGTCGACCTCTGGTTCAACGAGCGGCTGGAGGGTGCGTACTCCCGGGTATCCGTGCTGGACGCCGAGGGCCGGCGGGTGGACCTCGGTGACGGGGCGGTCGGTCGGGACGATGCCCGGTTCCTCACCGTCTCCTTACCCCCGATCAAGCCCGGAACCTACACCGTGCGCTATCGCGTCCTTTCGGTCGACGGTCACGTCGTCGATGCCACGTTCTCATTCACCGTGAAGGAGCACGCGCGTTGACCTCGGTTGGCAGACCGCGGGGCGCTGACGTAGACTGCCGCACAGTGGTCGGCCAGCGGCTGGCGCGGTTGCGGTACCACGGGGGCGCGGCGTTCCTCGTCACCCTGGCCGTCATCGCCGTGGTGCTCACGGCGGCCAGCGTCCCCCACACCCACGTCACCGTCAAACCGGGCCTCTACAACCAGGAACACGACCTCAGCTACCTGGCTGCCCTGGGGGGCGTCGCCCCCCTGGAGCAGGCCGTCAGCGCGGCGGCCCCCGTCCTGGTGGTCACCGATGGGTTCGGCGCCGCCGATCCGGCGCTCGTCAGCCGGGTCGGTCGCCACCCGGATCCCCGCGCTCCGCCCCTCCGCTAAGCGCACTCGGGCCGTCACGCTGCGCACCGGGGCTCCCCGCGCGCGCAGCCCCCCGAACACCATTCGCACAGCGGAGGATCACCATGTGCGCAGCGATCATTGCGTTGCTGCTCGTGGGCCTCGTGATGGCGACAGTCGCGACCGCCGGTGAAGCGGGCGGGCCCCCGGTCACGGCGCAGGCGCCGGCTCCACCACCATCCGAGCCCACACTGACGGACTGGGCACGCCCGCGTCCCCCGTTCTCACTGGCCGGGCGCACCGGGCGTGGCCAACTCCTCTTCGACCTGGGGGTCGCCGCCGACTTCGTGGCCAACGTCGTGCAGGACAACGTCGACAAGGCCGACGCCGGCACCTTCGCCGGCCGAGAAAATCTGTTCTTCCCGCGCGAGATCGAGCTGTCGTTGTTCGGCCAGATCGATCCCTACGCCCGCGGCGAAATCCGGATCGAGGCCGCCGAGGAGTTCGAGGACGGCGAGCGCGACCTGCACCTGGGGCTCGCCGAAGCGCACCTGACCCTGCTCGCGCTGCCTTACGGTACGCAGGTCAAGATGGGGAAGATGCGGAACCGCTTCGGTCTGCTCAATCAGGTGCACTTCCACGATCTGCCCCAGACCGACCGGCCCAACGTCCTGATCCGCTTCTTCGGGGAAGAGGGCCTGACGGAGAGCGGAGCTGAAGCGACCTGGGTTCCCGATTTGCCGTTCTACCTGGAGGCTTTGATCGGCCTTTTCAACGGCGACAACGAGGACGCCTTCGGCCGGAGCAGCCTCAAAGTCCCGCTGGTGACCGGACGGCTGCGCACATTCGTCGAGCTGGGAAGCCTGGGGGCGATCCAGGTGGGGGCTTCCGCGGCCAACGGCCAGACCGAGGAGCGACGGACACAGACGTTCGCCGGCTACGACGTCAAGTACAAGCTCACCCCCGAGGGCTGGCGGCACCCGCTCCTAACCCTGGCCAGCGAGGGCATCTGGTCGATACGCGAGGCGGAGGTGGACGAAGCAACGGGTCCCGAGCACCGAACTCTCCGGCGGTTTGGCTGGTACATCTACGGGGAGGTCCAGCCCTGGCGGCGCTGGGCGGGCGGGCTTCGCTACGACTACACACAGCTCCTCGAGGAGCCCGGGCGCGAGTGGGCGATCGGCCCCTACGTCGCCTTCTGGGCCTCGGAGTTCCTCCGCTTCCGGCTCGGCTACAAGCACACCAGGCGCGACAATCGCGACTCCTTCAATGCCAACGACGCCTCGGGTCGCCACGCCGACGAAGTGTTCTTCCAGGTCACCTTCATCCTCGGGGCCCACCCGGCCCATCCGTTCTAGCGTCATGGCTCCCGCACCGGCCCTGCGCGCTGTGCTGGCTGCGCTCCTCGCCCTCGGCCTCCTGGCCGGGGGCGCGGAGGGTGCGAAGAAGCTCAAGGTCGTGGCCTCCCTGCCGGACCTCAAGGCCCTGACGGAGGCGGTCGGTGGCGATCTCGTCGAGGTCGAGACGTTGGCCCGCGGCAGTCAGAACCCCCACGACATCGAAGTGCGACCGAGCCTCATGCTCAAGCTCCGTCGCGCCGATCTGCTCGTCCGCAACGGCGCCGGTGGCGACCCCTGGGTCGAGCCGCTGATCGTCGGCGCTCAGAACGGCCGCATCGTACCCGGGGCGCCGGGCTACGTGGATGCCTCGAAGGGCGTGCCCATCATTCCGCCGACGGGCGCCACCGATCGCTCGCGGGGCGACGTACACCCCGAAGGCAACCCGCACTACACGATGGATCCGGCGCTGGCCCCGATCATTACCGCCAACATCATCGAGGGCCTCAAGCGCGTGGCTCCCGAGCACGCCGGGCGCTTCGAGACCCGGAGAGGGGAGTTTCTCGCCGGGCTGGAGGCAGCCATCGCGCGCTGGCAGGCGGCGCTGGCGCCTGCGCGCGGCGCTCGGGTCATCAGCTACCACGAAACGTTCACCTATTTCCTGAGGCGGTTCGGGCTTGAGGAGGCCGGGGCCATCGAGGATCGTCCGGGAATTCCCCCGTCCCCTACGCACCTGGCGGCGTTGATCCGCGCCGTTCGAGAGGGGAAGATCCGGCTCATTGTGGCCGAGCCGTTTGCCGATCGAAAGGTCGTCGAGCTGCTGGCCCGCGACAGTGGCGCCCGGGCCCTGACGTTGCCGTCGGCGGTGGGTGGCGTCAAGGGCATCGAAACCTACCTCGATCTCTTCGAGCACAACGTCCGGGCCCTGGCCGAGGCGCTCCGATGATCCGCCGATGACCGTCGACCTTCTGGCCCTGCTCTGGGCTCCATTCCTCATGTGCCTGGTCCTCACCGGCATCCACGCCTACCTCGGCCTGCACGTGATCGCCCGTGAGGTCGTGTTCGTCGACATCGCGCTCGCGCAGATCGCGGCCCTGGGCGCCACCGGGGCCTTCCTCGTGGGCTTCGAGCTCGAGACCTGGGTGTCGTACCTGTTCGGGCTGGCCGCCACCATCCTCGGCGCCGTGGTCCTGGCCCTCAGCCGGACACGCGAGCGCCGGGTGTCCCAGGAGGCGCTGATCGGCGTCGTCTACGCCGTGTCGGCAGCGGCAGCCGTTCTTCTCCTGGCCCGCGCCCCCCACGGCGCCGAGCACCTGCGGGCCATGCTGGTCGGCAACATCCTGACGGTGAGCGACGCCGACGTGCTCAAGACCGGGCTCGTCTACGCCGCGGTGGGTGCGCTGCACTGGTGGTGGCGCCGACCCTTTCTCCTGATCTCGACGGACCCGGCCCAGGCCTTTCGCCAGGGCCTCGCCGTGCGCTGGTGGGATTTCCTCTTCTATGCCACCTTCGGGCTAGTCGTCACCAGCTCGGTACGCATCGCCGGTGTCCTGCTCGTCTTCTCCTATCTCATCGTCCCGGCGCTGGCCGCCACGGCCCTGGGTGGCTCACTGGGTGCCCGACTGCTGGTTGGCTGGGCGTTCGGCGCACTGGTCAGCGTGCTCGGGGTAACCGCCTCGGCGGCCCTCGACTTGCCAACGGGCGCCACCGTCGTCTGCGCCTTCGGCGTCACGCTGCTCGCCTTCTGGCCCCTCGCCCGCTTCTCTGGCCGGCACCACCGATAGTCCCTGGAAGTTCTCGACCCTCGCGCCTTAGAATCGTGAGGTGATCCCGGCCTCTCCCCTTATTGTCCTGCTGCTCGCCATCTCCGTTTTCATCGCGCTCTCGGCGGCAGTGATGGCCGCCGCCCTACCCGGCGAGGCCGAGGTACGGCAGGCCCTCCTGAGCCTGGCCTCGCCATCGGTGATCGCCGCTCTCGAGATCGTCAACTTCGCCGGGGACTGGCGCCTGCTCATCCCCGCGGCTCTCGTGCTCTTCCTGGCATTCCCGACAGCGCGCGCCCGCTGGGGGGTGTGGGTGGGGCTGATGATCGCGACGCCGCTCGTCGAGAGCGCCGCCAAGTTCCTGGTCGGGCGGACCCGGCCGGAAGAGCTCTCGCTGGGCTTCCCCAGCGGCCACGTCAGCGCCGCTGCGGCGTTCTTCGGCGCGGTCGGGTACCTCGCCGCCACCTTGCCCTCGCCCGGCGCCCGCCTCGCCGTGCGAACGGGTGCGGTGGCGGTCGTCGTGCTGGTGGCGGTGGCTCGGGTGCTGCTCCGGGCCCACTGGCCCTCGGACGCGGTGGGGGGCGCCCTGCTGGGTCTGGCGTTGGCCTCGGCGGCGGCGCTGGTCGCTCAGGGCCGGCCGGG
>JBOHPM010000084.1:0-9649 GCA_050731715.1 Candidatus Rokuibacteriota bacterium | reverse complement strand
TGCACCTTCTGCTCGGGAGGTGGATACATCAGTGACACGAGCCAGATCACGATGAAGCCGACCGGCACCCCGAAGAGGCCGGCCGAGATCTCGCGGACGCCGAGGACGTAGATACCCCAGTTGCGCCCGAGCACCAAGAGCGCCAGGGCGGTGAGGAAGCCGGCGATCATGCCGGCGATGGCGCCCTGCTTGTTGGCGCGTTTCCAGAAGATGCCGAGCACCAGCGCGGGGAAGAATCCGGAGCCGGCGAGCGCGAAGGCGTAGGCCACCACCGCCACGATGATGTTGATACGGAACGTGGCCACGTAGGCGCCGGCCACGGCTGCCACCACGAGCAGGAGCCGGGCCGCGGTCAGCCGCTTCACGATGGAGGCCTGGGGGTTGATGATCTTGTAGTAGAGGTCGTGCGACAGCGCGTTGGAGATGGTGAGCAGCAGTCCATCGGCGGTGGACAGCGCCGCCGCCAGGCCGCCCGCCATCACCAGACCGGTGACCACGAACGGCAGACCGGCGATCTCGGGCGTGGCCAACACCACGAAGTCCGTGGACTTGATGACGAAGTCGCTGAGCTGCAGGATACCGTCATTGTTCTTGTCCACGATGTCGAACAGGCCGAGCTGGTTCTCCGCTTTGCCGAGGACGGTGTCGCCCCAACGGTAGATCCAGGCCGGCAGATCGGTGACTTTCTTGCCGATGACTTCGGTCAGCACCGTCCACTTGGCAAACGCGGCGTAAGCTGGGGCCGAGAAGTAGAGCAGAAAGATGAAGAACAGCGACCAGCCGACGGAGTCCCGCGCTTGCTTCACCGACGGCGTGGTGTAGTAGCGCATCAGGATGTGGGGCAGGCCGGCCGTGCCGACCATCATGCAGAAGCACAGGCCGAACCAGTTGAGCATGTCGCCGGGCCTCAGATCGACCCAGAGCTTCTGGACGCCGAGCTCGCGCTCGATCCGGGTGATCTCGTTCATCGCCTGGCCGTACATCAACTCGGGGATGGGCACGCCGAAGTGCTTCCAGGACATGGCCACGATGGGCGTGAGGTAGGCGAGAATCAGGATGATGTACTGGGCCACCTGGGTCCAGGTGACCGCCCGCATGCCGCCTAGCATCGAGCAGACCAGGATGCCGGCCAGCCCGACGAAGACGCCGACGTTGAAGTCGAGGAAGAGGAAGCGGCCCATGATGATGCCGACGCCCGTTACCTGCGCGATGAGGTAGGTGAACGAGGCGCCGATGGCCATGATGATTCCGACCACGCGAGCGGCGTTGCCGCCATAGCGCTCGCCGAGGAAGTCCGGGATCGTGTATGCGCCGAATTTCCGGAGGTAAGGAGCGAGGTAGACCGCCAGCAGGACATAGCCGCCCGTCCAGCCCGAAACGTAGGCCAGTCCATCGTAGCCCGTGGCGTAGAGGGCGCCACCCATGGAGATGAACGACGCCGCGCTCATCCAGTCGGCGCCGGTCGCCATGCCGTTGAAGAAGGCGGGGACGCCGCGGCCAGCCACGTAGTACTGGTCAGGCCGGGCGGTGCGGCTCAGGATGCCGATGAGCGCGTAGACGCCGATGGTGACCACCAGGAAGGCCCAGGCGATGGCCGGCCGGGGCATGCCCAGCTGCTCGGCGAAGGCCAGGAGGATCGTGAAGAGGATGAACCCGCCGGTATAGATGGAGAAGATCCTTCCCCAGCTCATGCGTGGTCCTCCTGGACCCCGTACTTGCGGTCGATGGCGTTCATCCGCACCGCGTAGTAGACGATCAGCACGATGAAGATCACCAGCGAGCCCTGGCCGGCGAACCAGTACGACAGCGGGAAGCCGAAGATCACGATCCTGTTGAGCTGGTAGTGGAGGAGCAGCGGACCGACCCACGACACGGCCCACCAGAACACGATCCACCACGTGAGTCGTGAGGTCTCCCGCCAGTAGGCCTCACGGGTTTGTCGGTCGATCTCCACGGGTTTCGCCATCCCGCGCCTCCTCGTGCTCGGCCCCCGGCATCTCCGCCGGAGAGTTGGGTGCTGCCCTGCGACCACTGCTCGATCGGGACCGGCCCATGCCGGCCCGCGCTGACGCCCGGGTCTCCGGAGGGCAAAACCACGACTCGGTTGGGGCAGAAGCACTTGGCATGCCAACCCGATGGCTCAGGCAACTGCTCGATTTGCCGGGCCCCGGAGACTTCCCGACCGAGCCTGGCTTGGTGCCGGAACCAAACAGGTTGGTACCAGCACCCATGATCAGGCTGGCGGCTCGGCCTCCGGCAGGGGCAGGCCGGCAGCCGGACGGCGCAGGCCGTAGCGCACCAGTTTTTCCCAGAAGTTCTTGGGGTCCATGTCCGCGTGCTTGGCGGCGGCCGTGAGCTTGCCCCCCTCGAGCTCGAGCACCCCGGCCACATAGGCGCGCTCGAACTCCTCCACCACTCGGGCCTTGGCGTCGCGGAAGGGCAGGGACAGATCCACACGAGGCCGCTCCGGCCCCGCGGTGAGGAAGCGCTCGACGTCACAGATGGTGGCGTCCTTGGCCACGATCACGGCGCGCTCGATGACGTTCTCCAGCTCCCGTACGTTGCCGGGCCAGGCATAGCGGCAGAGGGCCTGCATGGCAGCCCCCGCGATGGCGTGCACGGGTTTCTTGGCGCGCCGGGCGCTGACCTCGAGGAAGTGCTGGGCCAGCAGCGGGATGTCACTGGCCCGCTCGCGCAGCGGCGGCACCCGGATGGGCATGACCGAGAGGCGATAGAAGAGGTCGCGGCGAAAGTCGCCCCGCTCGACTTCGCCCTGCAGATCCTTGTTGGTGGTAGCGATGAACCGGACGTCGATTTCCACCGGCCGGTCGGCCCCGATCGGCGTCACCCGCCGCTCCTCGATGGCCCGCAGGAGCTTGGACTGCAGGGCCAGCGGCATCTCGCCGATCTCGTCGAGCAAGAGGGTGCCACCGTTGGCCATCTGAAAGAACCCCCGCCGGGTCTCGCTGGCGCTGGTGAAGGCGCCTTTGCGGAAGCCGAACAGCTCCGATTCGAACAGCTCGGCGGGAATGGCCGCGCAGTTCACGGCCACGAAGGGCTTGTCCCGGCGCGGCCCCGAGAAGTGGATGGAGCGGGCCAGCAGCTCCTTGCCCACCCCCGTCTCGCCGTGGATCAGCACGGTCGTGTCCATCTCGGCCACCGAGCGCAGCACCTCGAAGACTTCCTGCATGGCTTCCGAGCGGGCCAGGACGTTGCGCAGGGTGAACTGCTCCTGGTTCCGGCGGAGGGTGGCGCGGTTGGCCGCGCGCAGCTCCTGGAACTCGATGGCGTGCCGGACGACCATCAGCACCTCGGCCGTCTCGAAGGGCTTGACCAGGTAATCGGCGGCGCCCAGGCGCATCGCCTCCACCGCCGACTCGATGGTGCCGTAGGCCGTCATGACCACCACGGCCAGATCCGGGTGGTCGACCTTGAGGCGGCGGACCAGGTCGACGCCGTCCATGCCGGGCAGGCGCTTGTCGGTCAGCATCAGATCCACGTCGTCGCTCTTGAGCTGATCGATGGCGTCCTCGCCGCTGGGCACGACCACCACGTCGTAGCCCTCGACCTCCAGCGTCCGTTGCAGCGGCCGCAAGAAGATCTGGTCGTCCTCCACGATCAAGATGCGACGCTTCATGGCTGCTCTCCTATCCGGCCTTGACGGCGGCCGGCCGCGCGGCCCTCGGGATGACGAGCCTGACGATCGTTCCCTGGCCCGGCCGGCTGTCGATCTCGATCTCGCCGCCGTGCAGATCCATGATCTTCTTCACGATGGCCATGCCGAGCCCGGTGCCGGTCGGCTTGGTGGTGAAGAAGGGCAGGAAGATCTTGTCCCGCTGCTCGGGGTCGATCCCCACGCCGTTGTCGGCCACCTCCACCACGGCGGTGGAGTGCCGCTGGTACAGCCGGACGGTGACACGGCCCTGGGGATGACGCTCGGTCGCCTCCAGAGCGTTCTTCATCACGTTGGTGAAGACCTGGCGCAGGCGCGGGCCGTCCACCGCGGCGACGAGCTCATCCTCCAGCCCGTGGGCCGTCACCTGCACGCCGCGCTGCTCGCCCTCGGTGGTGGCCGCGGTCACCACCGGTCCCAGGATGAGGCCCAGCGGGTACTCCTGGGAGTCGAGCCGGGTTTCCCGGGCGTAATCGAGCAGCTCGGCAATGATGCTCTCGATTTCGGCGATGCCGGAGACGACGGATTGGGCCATCTCCTGGGGGATGCGGCCACTGCTGAACTCGCCAGAGGACAGCAGTCGGGTGGCCATCTTGATTCCGCCCAGCGGATTGCGGATCTCATGGGCCACGCCGGCCGCCATCTCGCCCAGGGAGGCCAGCTTCTCCCGCTGGATCAGCCGCTGCTGGGTGGCCACCTGCTCGGTGAGGTCGCGCAGGACGCCCACCGTCCCCAAGACCCGGCGCTGGGCGTCGAAGACACAGGCGATGCCCAGGTGAGCGAGGAACCGCTGGCGGCTCCTGGTGAAGCCGTTGACGTTGCCCCGCCAGGCCCGTCCCTCGGCCACCGCTTGCTGGATGGCCGGGCCGACACGCCGGCGATCGGCTTCGTCCAGCACGTCGAGGTAACTCAGCCCGGGCGCGGCGCCGGCGCCCAGGCCGAGCAGCCGCTGGCCGGCCCGATTCACGGTGATCAGCCGACCCTCGACGTCGGTCGTGAAGATGCAGTCGTCGACGCTCTCCACGACCGAGGCCAGCAGTTGCTCGCTCTGCCGCAGCGAGCGCTGCATGGCCTGAAACGACTCCACCAGCTGGCCGGCCTCCTGCTTGGAGATGGTGAAGCGGTCCTCGATGATGTACCGCGCGGCGGCGGCGCCCAGCGAGGCGGCCAGGACTCGCTCCAGGCGGATGCGCATGTCGAGCAGATCCGGCAGCGAGAGCTCGCGGGGCGCCTTGCCCCCCAACAACTCGTGCAGGATGGCGTCCGCCTCGCGTGCCGGCACGTAAAGATGCAGCAGGCGCTCCATCTCCGGCACCGAGAGGATGGCCGGCGTCCGTACCGGCTCCACGGCGGCCCCACCCACGAAGGCTGCCGCCTGACCGCGCTCGTCCGCGTCCTGAGCCGCGGTGACCGACACCAGCAGGTAGGCGCCGATGTTGAAGAACAGTGACCAGAAGACGCCGTGGCTGAGGGGATCGAGGCCCTCCAGCCCCAGCAGCGCTGTGGGGCGCAGCCACCAGATATCGAGGGGACCCCGCTCGAGAAGGGAAACCGGGAGCATGCCCTCCTTGACCAGGGCCGGGATGATGAGTGTGTAGAACCAGAAGCCGAAGCCCAGGGAGATCCCCCAGAACGCGCCCTTACGGTTGCCGCGCCGCCAGTAGAGCCCGAGGAGCACGGCGGGCGCGCACTGGGCGACGGCGATGAACGAGAGCAAGCCCATCTCGACGAGGAGGAATTGGCCGCGCTCGAGGTGAGCCCAGAGATACCCCAGGGTGACGACGACCAGGATCCCCAGCCGGGTCGAGGCCAGACCGAGCCAGTAGACCTCCGCGAGGTGACGGCGCCGGAGGATGAAGGGCAGCACGATGTCGTTGGAGATCATCTTGGAGAGCGCCAGCGAGTCGACCACGATCATGGCCGTGGCCGCCGAGAACCCGCCGAGGAAAACGATGACGGCCACCAGCTCGGCCCCGGCGTGCAGCGGCAGGGCCAGAATGAAGCTGTCCGCCGCCGTCTGGCTGCCAAAGGTCAGCAGGCCGGCAAAGGCGATGGGCAGCACGAACACGTTGATGGCCAGCAGGTACAGCGGGAATGCCCAGGCGGCGGTGTGGACGTCGCGCTCGTGGGGGTTCTGCACCACCAGCACGTGGAACTGGCGGGGCAGGAACATCACCGCCACCATCGAGACCAGCAGCATGGCCGCCCAGCGGTCGTAGGAGGCCGCCGGAGCGTCGCCGATCGTGACCAGCGCCGACCACTCGGGATGCTCGACGATTCGTGAGAAGAGCGCGGCGAAGCCGTCAAACAGCCCCCAGGTGACGAAGGCGCCGACCAGCAGGAAGGCGATGAGCTTGACGATAGACTCCACCGCCACTGCCGTCATGAGTCCCGTCTGTTGGCGCGTGAAGTCCAGGTTGCGAGCGCCGAACAGGATACCGAAGAGGGCCAGGGTGCCGGCCACCAGGATCGCGGGGTCGAACCCGGTCAGCACCGAGTCCTCCCGGATCATCATCTGGAACGTCACCGTCACGGCTTTGAGCTGCAGCGCGATGTAGGGGATCATCCCGCACACGACCAGCGCCGCCACCAGGGTGCCGAGCGACGCCGACTTGCCGTAGCGGCTGGCAATGAAGTCCGAGATGGTCGTGATCCGCTGCTCCTTGGCCACTCGCACGAGCTTGCGGAGCACGGTCGGCCACATCAGCGCGACGAGAGCGGGCCCCAGGTAGATGGTCAGGAACTCCAGGCCGCGATTGGCGGCCAGGCCCACGCTGCCGTAGAAGGTCCACGCCGTGCAGTAGACCGAGATGGCCAGCACATAGGTCAGGGTGCGGAGCCGCGGCGCCATGAGCCGCCGGCCGAAGCGCTCGGCCACGGCCGCCACCAGGAACAGGAAGACGAGGTAGGCCAGGAGGACGGCGACGAGCGGCGTGGATCTCATGGCCCGTCCTCATCCCCTCGCCGGGCGGCCCACACCAGCCCCGCCACGATGACCACCCAGACGGCGAACAGGTACAGCACGAGGGCGGGGATGCCGGCCACCAGCACGGGGCGGTTGGGGATGGTCAGCAGCGGCCAGACCAGCAGCGCCGTGAAAATCAGGAAACAGGCTGGGAGGAGATCCCGCGCGCGCACAGCCGCGAGGCTACCCTCGGCGGTCCGACACTGAGCGGGTGCCGCTCATATTGGGGCCGGAGTATTACATATCGCCTACATGCCAGACAAGCAGCAGGCCGAGGCCGGTAAGAACCAGGGCGCCCACGAGCGACACGGCGTAAATCCGAGCCGCCTGGGCCCGGAGCAGGCGCCCCTCCTCCGCGTTGGGCACCGCTTCTAGGCCGTCGTCCATGTCGCGCGCGCCGCGCGCGGCGAATCGCACTCAGGTTCCTTCGCGAGCCTGCAGGACGCCCAGCGCCCCCGTGAAGAACAGTGGGAAGGCGAGGAGCAACCAGGCTGGCTGGGCACCCCGCGCGATGAGGACGGCCACGAGCACGACCCCCACGGCGAGCATGAGGACGCCCAATCCCAGCCGTCGGCGCTGACCCCGGGGGCCGATGTTGACGGCGCGGGGCCGCGTCACGCCTGGGCGCCCCTAAAAGACGGCGATGGGGTTCACCGGCGAGCCGGTGGCGTTCTGCAGGCGGAGCGGGGCGATCGTGAGCATGAACTCCCAGCGCTGGCGAGCGGCGCACGCCTGGCTGAGCTCTTCGAGGTTGGCGTTGTCGATGAGCCAGAGGCCCATGGCCACCAGCGCCACCACGTGGAGCGCGTTGCCGACGTTGGGGTAGGGTGGCGGCGAGACATCGTTGTGGGTGTCGGTCCCCAGCATGGCGACCCCGCGCTCGCGGAGCCAGGGTGCGCAGGCAACGTGGACAGCCGGCGAGCCGTCCTTGAGCGGGTGACGCGGCCCCTCCTTGAGTCGCCGGGCATAGTATCCGGTGCGCACGAGCAGGATGTCGCCGGCCTCCACGCGCAGGCGCGCCGCCTTCTCGGCGTCCTCGAGGTCCTCGGGCATCACGCCCTCGCCGGAGCCGAGCCAGCGGCCGCGGACCGCCGCCACGTCGAGGAGGACACCGCGGCTCACCACGCCGTCGCGCAGCAGATCGACCGACTCCACCTGGGCGCCTTCGCGCGAGGTGATGAGGTTGCAGGAGCGGCCGTTGTAGATCTTCCCGTTCCAAAAGTAGTGCGCCGGCGTGTCGACGTGGGTGATCGTGTAGCCGTGGAACACCATACCGATGAACTCGGAGGCGCCTCGCCGCTGGAGCTGGCGCTCGGGGGAGCAGGTGTCGCGTCCCTCGCCGCTGTCCACCATGAAGCGCACCGGCTGAAACGTCGTGTCGGCGGCGATCTCGGTGGAGATGGGCCGCGCGCACGTGACCGGGACGCCGTCGGTGACGAGCCGCGCCGCCCGCCGTCGCGTCTCCGCGGTGACGAGGTTCAGCGTGCCGAGCTGGTCGTCGGCGCCCCACCGGCCCCAGTTGCTCAGGCTGTCGATCATCTTGATGACGTCGGCCTCGCTCAACGCCTGCGTCATGATGCGCTCCCCACCCGCCGCGCGGCCCCGCAGCGACACGAAATCGAACGGGCGTCACTATACAACGCGGGCCGCCCCCGTGCCCGGGCCCGATCCCGATGGTCGGGTCGGGCATCCGATTGGACGGCCCCGTGAACGGCCCGATGGTCGTTGACACCCGGGCGCGCGCTCCCTAGAGTCCGCGCCATGGCCTGGACACCCCCACCCCTGCGCGCAGCCCATCCCTACTACATGCACGACACCATCTACTCGCAGCCCGGCGCCCTGCGTCTCGTGCTCCGCGGCCAGGAGGCGACGCTGGCCGCGGCCGCCGAGCGTCTGCGGGCGATGGAGCGCGTGCTCCTCTCGGGCATCGGCACCTCCTGGCACGCCGCGCTCGTGGGCGAGCTGCTCCTGGCTCACGTCGGGCGCCTCGGCCATCGCGTCCGGGCCTTCCACTCGTTCGAGTTCCAGAATTACTGGCCCGGGCCGGATCCCAAGACCGGCGCCGTCGTGGTCAGCCACCGCGGCACCAAGCGCTTCTCGCTGGAGGCGCTGGCCACGGCCAAGGCCGGCGGCGGAGTGGCGGTGGTGATCACCGGGAGGGGAAGCGGCGAGGGGCTGGCCATCGCCGACTTCACGCTGCGCACGGTGGACCAGGAAGCCTCCGCCGCCCACACCGCGAGCTACACCTGCGCGATGTCCCTGCTGGCGGCCCTGGCCGCGGAGATCGGGAACGACGACGAGGTGCGCCGAGAGCTCCAGGCCCTGCCCGACCATCTGGCCACCCTGCTCGGCCAGGAGTCGTGGGAGGAGCTTGCGGCCCGCTTCGCCGACCGCCGCTGCTACTGCTTCGTCGGCGGCGGCCCCAACACGGCGACGGCGCTCGAGGCGGCCCTCAAGATGAACGAGGCCAACCACGCGGTGACCGTCGGCTACAACTGCGAGCAGTTCCTGCACGGGCCGTGGGCGGCGCTGGACCCTCGCGACGTGGTCTTCGTCATCGCGCCGCCCGGCCCGTCCTACGAGCGCTGTCTCACCGTGGTGCGGGCGGCCCGGGAGGTCGGCGCGCCGGTGGTAGCGCTGGTGCGCGAGGGCGACCGAGAGATCAGCGCGCTGGCCGCGGACACGATCGCGATCCCCGAGGTGCGGGAGCTGCTCTCACCGATCCTGACGGTCGTGCCCCTGCAGCTCTTCACCTACCATCTCGCGCTGCGGCGCGGGGTGAATCCGGACACGATGCGCGCCGATCAGCCGGCCCACGGACGGGCCCGCGCCCTGATCTCCCTCTAGCGGTCTGGAGGGGGCGGACCCGGTGTCGCACCGCGCGCGAACGGGGGAGGTTTGGAGGGGGGCGACCCGGTGTCGCACCGCGCGCGAACGGGGGAGGTTTGGAGGGGGGCGACCCGGTGTCGCACCGCGCGCGAACGGGGGAGGTTTGGAGGGGGGCGACCCTC
>JBOHPM010000083.1:0-9669 GCA_050731715.1 Candidatus Rokuibacteriota bacterium | reverse complement strand
CATCACGCCGGGGGCCGGCCGCTGTTCGAGGGGCCCGGCCTCGCGCTAGCGCTGTCTGCCGCATACGCCGGCGTCCCCGAGGGCCCCTGCACCCTGGGCGTCCGGCCCGAGCATCTTCGCGTAGGGGGCGCGGGAGCGGTCCACTGGCGCGCCAAGCTGGTCGAGCCGCTCGGTAAGGACACGCTGATCTACTTCGAGCACGGGGCCGAGCGGCCCATGATCGCCATCGCTGCGGGCGCCGGCGACTACGGGGTCGGGGAGGCGCTCGGGGTCAGCTTCGACGCCGATCGGCTCTACCTCTTCGACGGCGCCGGCCGGCGCCTGCGGTCCTGATCGGACCTGGCCCGGGCCCGGTGCCGGTCAGGCGCGCGCGACGACGAACTCGCTACGGTGCTCCTTGAGCCAGCGGATGTCGCGGCGGGTGTAGGGCAGGTACGGTAGCACGCGCGGGTCGATCTCTTCCTGCCGTAGCGGACCGATGGCCCGGATGATGTTTCCGGTGTACAGTTCCACCGCCCACAAACGACCGGTCGGTTTGTGGCGCCAGTACTCCTGCACCAGCTCGGGCGGGCTCACCAGCTACTACCCTACCACCGCCGGCCGGAGCGCCGTGCGTCAGGGTGAGTCGGGGGCCTCGTCCGACGCCTTGTCGGTCATGAGCACCCAATCGTCCGGGGGATCAGTGTCGGGACGCGCGCCGACGGTGGAGGACACGACCCGGCCGCGGCTCGGCGAGAACCATTCCCAGAGCCCGGTGGGGGCGCCCGACTCCTGCGGCACATCGATGTCTGGACCCGTCACGCCTTCGGCGGCGCGGGTCAGCTTCCGTTCCCGCTTGGCCTGCTGCTTCTGGCGGCGAGCCGTGTCCCGGCGGCGACGATCGAAGCCGTACTGACGACCGCGGCTCACTGGCGGCAGAGGCGCCACATGGGCGCCGGCGGGCGAGGGGTCATCTCGTCCTCCAATCGCTCCGAAGCCTAATCCAAGGGCCGAGCCCGCACAAGCCCCGCAGGCCTTTGGCGGTAGTGCGAACGGCTCATTGCGCCACGTCGGGCCTTCGGGCTACCCGAATAGGGGAGGCCCGCGATGAGTGACCTCGAGCAGGCGAAGGCCCGTGAAGCGGTGATGGCACTGATCGGCTTCCTGTCCCTGGCCGAGGCGCCGAACCTCACGGCCGCGCAGCGCGCCGAGTTCGCCACCGCGGCCGAGCGCCAGGCGCGACTGCTGCGCGATCTCCTGGACGGCCCCCTCCTGCTGGTCCTGGCCCGCGAACACGCCCACCAGGCCGAGCGGCTGAAGCAGGCGTTCGGCAGCGGCGTCGAGATCGAGGTGATCATCGACCGGCGGACCCCCGAGGCCTTGCGCGCGTCGCCGCAGGCCGGGCGGCGGAGCGGGTTGGAGGTGCTCAGCCGCATCCGGGGCATCGATCCGAGCATCCCGGTCAGCATGCTCACCGGCGCCAGCCGCCAGGAGAGCAGCCAGGCGCTCAAGAGCGGCGCCTTCGCGTATCTCCCGAAGCCCTTCGACTTCCGCTACGTCGACCACCTCGTGACCCTGGCGACCGACCAGAAACGACGTTGAAGCTGGAGGGGGCACGAGACGCGCCCCCTCCAAACCTGATCTTTAGCTTGGAGGGTGGCACGAGACGCGCCCCCCTCCAAACCTCCCCCGTTCACGCTCGGTGTGACTACCGGACCGTCTTGCGCACCCGCGGCGCTGGGGCTGCCGGCTCCGGGACGTCTGCCGCTATGGCGGCGCTGAGCTGACGGGGACTGGCGCCCGCGGCCCGGGCGATCGCGGCCATGGTGCGCCGGGAGACGACGGAGCGCGGCTGGCCGACGGTCGGGTCGGCCGCGGTCGCCCACTGATCGCGGTGCTTGATCAGCAGCCACTGGCGGCCGCCACCCGTGCGCACCAGGACCCAGCCGCCCGCGAGCTTCTTGCCCAGGAGCATGAGCTTGAGCTCGCCCTGGCCGAGCTGGCGGTCGACGTCGGCCTCATCGCCGAGGCGGTCCCCGACGACCGGGGCCCAGATGCCGTGGTCCCAGATCATCACGGTCCCGCCACCGTACTCACCCTCGGGGATGACCCCCTCGAACTCGTTGTACTCGATCGGGTGGGGCTCCGTCTCCATGGCGAGCCGCTTGACGGCGGGATCGAGGGACGGCCCCTTGGGCACCGCCCACGAGAGCATGACGCCGCGATGCTCGAGACGGACGTCGTAGTGCAGCTGGCGGGCCCGGTGCTTCTGGACGACGAACTGCAGCGGTCGACGCCTGGCGCGAGGGCCGGCCGGCGAGCGTCCGGCGGGCTCGGGAGTGACCGCGAAGCGGCGCTTGCGGTTGTACTCGGCCAGGCGCCCGAATCGGCTGAGATCGGGCAGCGCCGCCCCCGTCCGCTGTCGGGGCGCCCGCCGTTGACGTCCCATGGCGCTTACGCGGGTGGTCGCGGCGCGCGCGCCGGCCCCCGCCCCCCGCTCAGCGCTCCAGGATCTGCTCTTGGCTCACCGTGACCGGCGCGCCCCACCAGCCTTCCGCGCGCGCCGCCTGAATATCCTGGCGCGTCACCTTGGGCGCTTTCCCCATGCTGTTGCGCACCGAAAAATAGAGGTGATCGGTGGAGGCGAAGTGGGCGCCGCCGGTCTTCCACCTCTCCCATTCCTCTCCGGTCGCGCAGCCGCCGAGCAGGAGCATCGCGCCAAGGACCACACCAACCGACCGTCGTTGCATGGGTACCTCCTCTTCGATGCGGCGTGCCGGTCGCCGTCATCGATCTGCGAATCTCAGGGCGCTTGCCTGCCGGGCCTCGCTGCGGACCGCGCGCGGCGCACCAGCGCCCAGCCGAGCGACTCGAGCTGGGCGTCGACGTCAGGGCGAAGTCGCCGCTCACCCCGCCGGCGCTCAGCGGGCCACGTCACCCGCTGCCGCCGACGCTCACCGATCCGGCGGTCGTAGAGTACCGCGACGTCACGCTCCGTCCCAAATTCTCGGAGCAGGGTTTCGTAGAGCGCGGGCTGATCGCGCGCCACGATGAACAGCATAACGCTCTCTTGGGTGGGCATGAGCACCGCTCCTGGGCGCCGGTATACTCCCCGGCCCGTCCCGCCCCGTCAAGAGGTTGTCGAGCCTGCTGGCGCCGGGTAGAGTCTCGGGCACCGTGACCGAGCTCGAGATCCTCGACCGGATCCAGCGCCGCCTCCTCTGGTTGAGCACGTGGATGGTGCACCACGCCAACGCGCTCCGGCCGAACGCCGATGGCGTGAAGGTCGGTGGCCACCAGGCCTCGTCCGCCTCCCTCGTCTCGCTCCTGACGGCGCTCTACTTCAAGGCGCTTCGTCCCGGCGACGTCGTGGCCGTCAAGGCCCACGCGGCGCCTGCGTTCTACGCGGCCCAGTGCCTGCGCGGCCGTGTGGCCGCCCCGGCCCTGGGCGAGCTGCGCAGCTTCGGCGGCCTGCAGGCCTATCCCAGCCGGCGCAAGAATCCCGAGCTCGTGGAGCTCTCGACCGGCTCGATGGGGCTGGGCGCGGTGCAGGCCACCTTCGGCGCTCTGGCCACCCGGTATCTGGTCGATCACGGCGCGCCCGGCGGCCCCGAACGCGTCATCGTGATGGTGGGCGACGCCGAGCTGGACGAGGGCAACGTCTGGGAGGCGCTGGCCGAGGAGGCGGTCGGACACCTGGCCAACGTGCTGTGGATCGTCGACGTCAATCGCCAGAGCCTCGATCGGATCGTGCCCGACACGCGGCGCCGGCAGCTCCCCGCGCTGTTCGCCAGCTTCGGCTGGCGGGTCATCGAGCTGCGCTGGGGCCGCCACCTGCAGGCGCTATTCGCGCGCCCGGGTGGCGGCGTGCTGCGCGAGCGCGTGGACACGATGCCCTACACGGAATACCACAGCCTGCTCCGGCTCGGGCCTGCGGCCGTGCGCAAGGCCCTCGTCACCACGGCCGCGGGCGAGGCCGACGGCAGGCTGGAAGCCCTCCTGGCCGACGTCGCCGACGACACGCTGGCGGCCCTCATCGGCGACGTCGGGGGACACGATCTGGCCGGCATCCTCGACGCCCTGACCGAGGCCTCCAGCGAGCGCGAGCGGCCCACCGTGATCCTCGCCCATACCATCAAGGGCTGGGGGCTACCCCTGGCCGGCGACCCGCTCAACCACACGGCGCTGCTGACCGCGGCCCAGATCGAGGAGCTGCGCGCGGCGATGGGCCTGCCGCCCGGGGGCGAGTGGTCCGGGTTCGCCGACGGCAGCCCGGAGGCGGAGTGGATTCGCCGCCTGCCTCCACTGTTCACGCCCCCGGCGCCCCGCGCGCGGCCGGCGCCGGTGCCCGAGGCCCTGGACGAGCCGTATGCCGGGGAGCTCTCCACCCAGGAGGCCTTCGGGCGCGTGCTGGGCGCCTTGAGCCGCCGGCCCATCGCCGAATCCATGGTCACGGTCTCGGCCGACGTCGCGATCACCACGCACCTGGCCGGCTGGATCAACCGCCGGGGGGTGTACTTCCCCGGTGGCCGACCCAACTACTTCGCCGAGCTGCCGCTGGCCGTGCAGTGGAAAGAGTCCGAGCGGGGCCAGCACATCGAGCTCGGCATCGCCGAGCACAACCTCTTTCTCCTCCTCGGCGCCCTGGGGCTCGCCCACGAGCTGAGCGGCACGACGCTGCTCCCGATCGGTACGCTCTACGACCCCTTCCTGGCCCGCGGCCTCGACGCGCTGTATCACGCCCTCTACTCGGGAGCGCGGTTCGTCGTGGTGGGGACACCCTCCGGCGTCAGCCTGGCCCGCGAGGGCGGCGCGCACCAGTCGGTCATCACCCCCGGCATCGGCATCGCGCTGCCCGACCTCGCCTACTACGAGCCGGCATTCGCCCGTGAGGTCGAGTGGATCCTGCTGGCAAGCCTGACCGCCTTGAGCGAGCGTCGAGGCGACAGCCTGTACTTGCGCTTGTCGACCCGCCCGCTCGACCAGGCGCTGGCGCCGTCGCCGTCGGCGTCCTACCGGGCGGCCGCCCTGGCCGGCGGCTACCGGCTCGTCGACGCCCGGGCGGACCCGGAGTGGGATCCCGAGACCAACGCCGTGCACCTCTTCGCCACCGGCGTGATGGTCGCCGACGCGGTCGCGGCCAGCCAGCGGCTGCGCCAGGCGGGGATCCTGGCCAGCGTGTTCGTGGTGACGAGCCCCGACCGCCTCTACCGGGGCTTGCGCCAGCCGCGCCCGCATCTGGAGCAGATGGTCAGCCCCGAGGAGGAAGGCGTGCCGCTCGTCTCCGTGCTCGACGGTCACTCGCACGCCCTGGCCTTTCTGGGCTCGGCGCTCGGCGTGCCGCAGCTGGCCCTGGGCGTGGACCACTTCGGGCAGTCGGGCAGCCGCGCGGCGCTCTATCATCACTACGGCATCGATGCCGGCGCCATCGTGCGCGCGGCGCTCACGCTCCTCGGCGAGGGCGCCCTCTGATATGATCCGGGCAGCCTGGCCAAGGAGGGGTTCCATGCGTCGACTGCTCCTGCCCGCATGCCTGCTCATCGTTGCTATCGTGGCAGCGTCGTCCGGCTTCGCGGCCTACCCGGAGCGCCCGGTGAAGCTGATCGTGCCGTGGGCGGCGGGAGGTGACACCGACGCCATCTTCCGGCCGTTCGGCCAGCACCTGCAGAAGCATCTGGGCGCCACCGTCGTGATCGCCAACGTCACGGGAGCCTCGGGGACGGTCGGGGCGCGCGAGGCCAAGAACTCGCCGCCTGACGGCTACACGCTCTACGCGATCCACGACTACATCCACTCGACCTACTACACGGGCGTGGCCGACGTGAGCTACGCCGACTTCGAGCCGATCTGCTCGGTGTCCTCGACCCCCTCGATCCTCACCGCGAGCCCGAAGACCAAGTGGTCGTCATTCCAGGAGCTGGTGGCCGACGCCAAGGCCCGGCCGGGCCAGATCACCGTGGGGGCGACGCTCGGCTCGACCAGCCACTTCTTCCCCGCGCTCATCGAGAAAGCGGCCGGGATCAAGTTCAAGTACGTCTCCTACGAGGGGCTGGCCCCGCGCATGAACGCGATCCTGGGGGGCCACATCGATCTGACCGACGCCAACCTGACCCAGAAGGGAAAGGTCGACGCCGGCCAGCTCAAGTTCCTGGCCGCCGGCACCGAGAAGCGACTGACCGAAGCCTCCACGGTCCCGACGCTCAAGGAGCTCGGGGTCAACGTCGTGTACGCGGTGACGCGCGGGATCACTGTCCCCAAGGGGACACCCGGCGAGATCATCGCCCGGCTGGAAGGCGCTTGCGCCAAGGCCGCGGCCGAGGCCAAGTTCACGGAGGAGATGGGCAAGCAGGGGACGTTCGTGCGGCACATGGACCGCAAGGCCTACGGCGAGTTCCTCAAGCAGAACGACCAGGTCAACAAGGATCTGGCCCGCGACCTGGGTCTGTTGAAACGCTCTTAGGGTGAGCATCTCCCGGGATGGCGTAGCCGGCCTGGCCTGCCTGGCCGGCTCGTTGTTCCTGCTCTGGTTGTCGCGCGGGTTGCCCCAACCGGCGCTCGTTCCCATCGGTCCCGCCTTCTATCCCCGCATCCTCTTCGGGGTCACCGCGGTCCTGGCCGCCCTCCTGCTCGTCAGTGACCTGCGGCGCGGTCATCGGCCGCCGGCTCCGGCGGCCGCGCAGTACCGCCTGGTCCTCCTCACCTTTGCCGTCTTCACCGGGTACGTCATCCTGCTGCCGCTGCTCGGCTACCGGGTGGCGACCCTGCTCTTCGTCGGCGGGCTCCAGGCCGTCATCGAGCCACCGCGGGGACGGCGCTGGGTGCTGGTGGCGGCGGTCGCCGTCGCCACCATGCTGGTGACGTACTACGTGTTCGAGGGCTATCTCTCGGTCCTGCTCCCCCGCGGCCGGCTCACGGGCTTCTGAGCGATGATCGAAGCCCTGCTGGGCAGCCTCCTCGCCGTGCTGCACCCTCAGTACCTGCTTCCCCTGATCCTCGGGACCGTGGCCGGGCTCGTCGGCGGCGTGCTGCCCGGTGTGACCATCACGATGACGATCATCATCGTGCTGCCCTTCACCTTCGGCCTGGATCCGCTGGCCGGGCTGGCAGCGATGGTGGGCGTCTACGTGGGCGGCGAGTCGGGCGGGCTGGTCACCTCCAGCCTGCTCGGCATCCCCGGCAAGCCGTCCGCCGTGGCAACCACCTTCGACGGCTTTCCCATGGCGCGCCGGGGGGAGCCCGGCCGCGCCGTGTGGCTGGGCACCTGGGCCTCGTTCATCGGCGGCCTGCTGGGCGCGCTCTTCCTGATCGGGGCCACGGTGCCCCTCGCGGCGTTCGCGCTGCAGTTCGGGCCCTGGGAATTCTTCTCGCTGTTCATCTTCGCGCTCTCGATGGTGGCCGGGCTGACCGAGCAGTCGCTGCTCAAAGGGTTCCTCAGCGGCGCCATCGGGCTCGTCATCACCGTCATCGGCACCGATCCCATCATGGCCGTCCCCCGCTTCACCCTGGGCACCGACTTCCTCCAGTCGGGCTTCCAGTTCCTGCCCGTGCTCATCGGGATCTTCGCCTTCGCCCAGATCATGACCGATCTCGAGAAGATCGCCGCGGGGGACCGCCCGGCCGCGGTCGAGGCCGGTAGCCTCACGGTCTCCCACCTGGCCGTGCTCGGCGACATCCTCAAGCGGCCGTTCCTGCTCCTCTGGTCCACGATCATCGGGCTCCTCATCGGGGTGCTACCGGCCATCGGCGGCAGCGCCGCCAACGTGATGGCCTACGACCAGGCCAAGAAGTTTTCCCGGCACCCGGAGAAGTTCGGGACGGGAATCCCCGAGGGCATCATCGCCTCCGAAGCCTCCAACAACGCCAACGTCGCCGGCTCGCTGGTGACCATCATGGCCTTCGGCATCCCCGGTGACGCGGTCACGGCGGTGATGCTCGGGGCCATGACCATCCATGGAATCCAGCCGGGGCCGCTGTTCATGACCCAGCAGCCCCACGTGGCCTTCGGCCTCTTCGCCGCGTACATCCTGGCCCATCCGATCATGATCGTGCTGCAGTGGCTCCTGACCGGGGTCTATCTCAAGATCGTGCAGGTGCCGAAGGCGATCCTGATCCCGCAGATCCTCGTGCTGTGCGTCATCGGCGCGTATGCGCTCAACAACACCATGGCGAACGTGTGGGCCCTGCTCCTGTTCGGGGTGCTCGGCTACCTCCTCGTCAAGTTCGGGTTTCCGCTCGCCCCCCTGATCCTGGGCGTGATCCTGGGCGACCAGATCGAGGTCAACCTCGTGCGGTCCCTGATGACCGACGCCGATCCCTGGTTGTTCCTGACCCGCCCGATCTCCGGCGCGATGCTGGTGCTCTCGGTGCTCTCGGTGCTCCTGGCGCTGTGGCAGCACCGGAGGGTGCAGCGTCGGGGCGTCGGGCCGGGCACGCCGGGGCCCGATTTCTAGCGGTATAATTCGTTCATGGCGGTCCTCACCGACGTCCGCAAGCGCGAGCTCCGGCGGGACCTGGAGGCCATCGTCGGTCGGGGCGCGGTCCTCAGCGATCCCGACGAGCTGCTGGTCTACGAGTCCGACGGCCTCACCCTCTTCCGCGCGCTCGCCGATTTCGTCGTCTTCCCGACGTCGACCGAGCACGTGGCGGCCATCGTGAAGCTGGCCAACCGCGAGGAGCTGCCCTTCGTGGCCCGGGGGGCGGGGACAGGGCTCTCGGGGGGCTGCCTGCCCGCCGAGGGCGGCGTCGTGCTCTCGCTGATGCGGATGAACCGCGTGCTGGAGGTGGACTACGACAATCAGTTCGCGGTCGTGGAGCCCGGCCTGGTGAACCTGCACCTGTCGTGGGCGGTGGGGCCGGCCGGCTACTACTACGCGCCCGATCCGTCCAGCCAGCAGGCCTGCACCATCGGCGGCAACATCGCCAACAACTCGGGCGGCCCCCACACCCTCAAGTACGGCGTCACCGTGAACCACGTCCTGGGCCTCGAGGTCGTCATGCCCGACGGCGAGGTGGTGTGGCTCGGGGGCCGGACCCGCGAGGCGCCGGGCTACGATCTCACCGGCGTCTTCATCGGCTCCGAGGGCACCTTCGGGATCGCCACGAAGATCGTGGTGCGGATCCTGCGCAAGCCCCAGGCCGTGAAGACGGTGCTGGCGGTCTTCGACCGTGTCGACGCGGCCTCGGCCGCGGTCTCCGCCGTCATCGCGCGGGGCCTCGTGCCGGCCGCTGTCGAGATGATCGACCACCTCACGATCCAGGCCGTGGAGGACGCCTTCGGCTGCGGCTATCCGCGGGACGCCGCCGCGGCGTTGCTGGTGGAGATGGACGGGCTGGCGGTGGGCATGCCCACGCAGGTCGAGCACATCGTGCAGGCCTGCCGGGACAGCGGCGCCCGCGAGGTGCGGGCGGCCCGGGACGAGGCCGAGCGCCAGCTCCTCTGGAAGGGCCGCAAGTCGGCCTTCGGGGCCTACGGCCGGGTGTCGCCCGCCTACATGGTGATGGATGGCGTGATTCCCAGAACCCGGCTGCCTTACGTGCTGGGCCGCGTGAACGAGATCGTGGCGAGCCACGGGCTCCGGGTGGGCAACGTCTTCCACGCGGGTGACGGCAACCTCCATCCGAACATCCTCTACGATCCCCGCGTGCCCGGCGAGGAGGAACGCGTGGTGCAGGCCGGCGCCGAGATCATGA
>JBOHPM010000082.1:0-9706 GCA_050731715.1 Candidatus Rokuibacteriota bacterium | reverse complement strand
ACAGCTCGGCCTGGCCCGCGAGGAGCCCATCGTGGAGACGACCGCCGTGAGACGCGTGCCCCACTTCTGCCCACGGCAGTCTTGCACGCAGGGCCGGCCCGCCCCGCATTTTTTCGGCGGATTTGCGGCGCCGGGAGACCGATCCTGGATCTCGGCGCGCGCCATCGAGAAAGGAGATCCTCATGACGGGCACGTTCCTGTTCGCCCTCGTCGGTGCAGCCGTCCTCGCCGCGGGCTGCGCCTCACCCACCATCAACGTCACCGGCACACCGGTCCAGGCCCAGGCGCCGACCGATCTGGCCACCGACAGCCTCGCCTGCGAGCGCCGGGCCCGAGGCGCCGAGAATGCGCGGGCCGCTTACGCCGCGTGCATGATCACCCGCGGCTACCGGGCCACGGTCTCGCTGCCGACGGGGAGCTCGATCGGCCTGCCGGGCGAGCGGTCGATCTTCGTGGAGGTGGGCAAGCACGCGCGCAGCGAGGTGGCGGCGATCACGGCCGATCTGACGCAATGCCGCCGCCGCGCGATTGATCAGCACACGGCATCGCCCCGCGCGCTCACCGTCCCCACCGGCCGCTACCCGGCCGAGGGCTTGCCGGGCTTCCCGGTCGTGCGCGCCTATGCGGCGTGCCTGGAGCCCCGCGGCTACACGGTGGCCGTCTGGACGCCGGACCGTTAGCGTCCCCCGGGGCCGAGCTCGAGAAACTGGTGCATTTGCCTCATGCCTCCGAAGCCCGGCAGCGGCCGCCGGGGATCAGCGCCGGACTCGAGCCGGCGCCAGCGTAAAGAAGGGTGACGGAGAAACGAAGAGTGACGTAAAGAAGAATGACGGGAACGACCGCGCGCGCTTGATGCTATTCTGCGTGACCACACGGGGCTTGTAGGCGCAAACGTCACTACTGTCAAGGCCCCCGGGGAGGCAGCCAGTGGCTCGGCTCGTGTTCGTGGTTTCGCGCAACGAACCTGAACGCTACGAGTTTCTCAAGCACGCGTTCAACGGTGAGGAGACGGTCGAGATCGTGCTCGACCGCCGCCGTGGTAAGCGACGTCGTCAGTCGGCAGTCTCGATGCCGGATCGGCGGCGGGTCGATCGTCGGACGCTCGTCCGCGACGGCGAGCTCGACCGTCTGGGATGGACGCTCGTACGTCGGTAGCCGCCGTGGCGGTCGTCGGGGGCCGGGTCCTCTTCATCGTGTCCCGGCGCGAGCCCCGGCTGCACGCCTACCTCAAGGAGCAGTTCACGGACCTGCCGTCGATCGACGTCGTCATGGACCGGCGCCGCGACGGCGCCACCGCTGACGGCCCCGGCGGCGAGCCGGAGCGGCGCCGCCGCGCGGTCGACGGCGACCTGCGCCGGTTCGGCTGGGCCGTGGTCAAGCGGAGCGCCCCAGGCCGCTGAGCCGATCCCCAGGAAATTTCTCCGGGGGCCGATAGAAATTCCCTGCCGCTCCTTGTCGTCCCCCCTTGCTGCCGCCCCGCCGATCATGTCGCAAATCACGGGGTTACACGTGGTCCGGGTCTGGTCTGGGACTTGCTCTGACCATGGGGCATGAAGCCGCTGTGGAGGAAACACAAGACGTGGATCCTGACGGCAGCCCTCGTGGTGGCGCCGTTCGGGGGAGTGGCCCTGATCCTCTACGGCCTCGCCAGGCTGGCTATCCGCAAGCGGAAGGGGCGCTCGCTGGACCCCTATGCCGAGTGGCTGGCGCTCCGCGAGCAGCTCCGGCGCCGGCCCGCCGAGACCAACGGCGACGGCGGCGAGCCCCGCCGCAGCGTCAGCACCTCCCAGAGCTAGGCGGCGAGGGCCAGCAGCACCATCCCCACCAGCATCACCAGCGCGCCTGGCACCGACTCCCTGACCCGCTGGGCTTCGCCGAAGGCCAGCACGCCGATCGCCATCGCGAAGATGATCTCCACCTGCTTGACGGCCTCGACGTAGGAGGACAGGGTCAGCGTGTAGGCCACGCCCTGGGTGAGCGTGGTGAGCGCCGCGAAGAGCCCGAGCCCGACGAACTCTTTCCAGTGCCGGGGCACGGCCGCGAAGTGACGGGCTGAGGTGAGCAGGGCCACCGGCGTCATCATCAGGCTCGCCGCGGTGTAGGCCCCCAGCGTCCCGGTGGCCGCGTCGGAGGCCAGGATCGCCGCCTTGATGGTGAGGACCGACGGCGCATAGAAGAGCGCGGCCAGCAGCGTGTAGCGCTGGCCGCGATCGGTCACCAGCACGACCAGCGGCGCCCACAGTGAGATCCGCGCCCGGGAGACGTTGAGCAGGTAGACCCCCACGACCGAGAGCAGGACGCCGGCCACCCCGAGCGCGCTGGGGTGCTCGCCGAAACCGTAGCCCATCACCAGCAGGACCAGCACGCTCACCTTCCACAAGGCGGTGACCAGGGAGATGGCCGAGAGCTTGAGGGCCTTGGACAGGGCCAGCGTGGCGATCGTCTGGCAGACGCCGAAGGCCAGGCACCAGCCGACGAAGCCGGGGCGCAGCTCCGGCCAGCCCGTGATCAGCACGGTGGCCAGGGCGAAGGGCAGCAGGAAGGTGAAGCGGCCCCACACGTTGATGTACTCGTCCAGCGCGTGGCCCAGCCGCTTCATCGCCGTGTTGCGCAGGACCTGGAAGAGCGCCGAGGCCAGCGCGAGCCCGAGCCACATCGGGGTGGGGTCGGCGCCCTTACTTCGCGCGGACGGACCGGAGGAACCGGAGCACAGCGCGATTGAAGGCGTCGGCCTCCTCGACGAAGAAGGCGTGGCCGCCGGGCAGGATGGTCAGGCGGGCGCGCCGGATCAGCCGGGCCAGGACCCGCGAGAACTCCGGCGGCGTGAGCACGTCCTCCTTGCCCACGAGCACCAGCGTGGGAACCCGGATCGCCCCCAGCTGCGGCACCCGCGTGCCATTCCAGGCCTGGATGCCGCGGGCCTGCCGCTCGATGGCTTCGGGCCTGGTCTGGTGGGGATAGGCCATCGCCCGCTGGAACGCCATCTCGAGGTTCTGCTTCTTCTCGAAGAAGCGGGGGCCGAACACCCAGGGGTAGAGCACGTAGCGGTAGCGCTCCTCGACGGGGACCCGGTAGGCCAGCGCCATCAAGGACTCGATGGTGTGCAGGAACCGCGCGTCGGCCTCGGCCCAGGTGCACGCCAGCACCAGCGAGCGCACCAGCCGGGGGTGGCGCAGGGCCAGCTCCTGGGCGATGGTGCCGCCCATCGAGGCCCCGATCACATGGGCCCGCGCGATCTTGAGATGGCGCAGCAGCGCGGCGGCGTCGGCGGCGAGCTGGGCCGTGGTGTAGACGGGCTCCGGCGGCAGGTCGGTCTCGCCCACCCCGCGATTGTCGAAGGTGATCACCCGGAAGTGGGCCGCCAGCGCTTTGACTTGCAGGGCCCAGTTGGCCGCCGGGGCCGACAGGCCGTTGATCATGAGCACGGGATCGCCCGTGCCGGCGATCTCGTAGTGCACCCGGATGCGGTTGACGATCGCGTACGCCACGTCAGGCCGGCCCCGGCGGCAGAAGGGCGACCTTGATGGAGCCGGGGTCGCGGTGCGCGGCGAACGCCTGCGCGATGGCCGCCAGGCCGAAGCGGTGGGTGATGAGGGGGGCGCCGCGCACGCGGCCGTCGGCGAGCAGGCGTACCGCCTCCGGGAACTCGTCCTGATAGATCATCGAGCCGAGGATGGTGACCTCGCGGCGCACGACGGTGAAGATGCTGAGCGGCGCCGTGGCGTGGGGCAGCCCCGTCAGCACGATGCGCCCCCCGGGGCGCACGAGGCCCAGGGCGTGGCCGGCGGCCTCGGGCGTGCCGGCCGTCTCCACGACGAGGTCGACGCCTTCCCGCCCCGAGAACGCCCGCGCCACCGTCTCCAGGGCGCCCTCGCCGGCCACGTGCGTGGCCTCGGCGCCGAGCGTCCGCGCCAGCTCGAAGCGGCGCGAGGTGCGGCTCACCACCAGGACCCTGGCGCCCCGGGCCCGCAGAACTTGCAGCCCGAGGAGCCCCAGCGTCCCCGCTCCCAACACGGCCGCCGTCTCGCCCGGTCTCACCCCGCCCCGGCTCACGGCCCGCACCACCACGGCCAGGGGTTCGGCCAGCAGCGCGTCGTCCGCGGTCAGGCCCGGCGGGATCGACCAGCAGCAGCGCGCAGGCACACAGGCCAGCTCGGCGAAGCCGCCGTCGGCGTCGATGCCGACCGCGGTCCGGCTCAGGCAGAGGTTGCGGTTGCCCTCGACGCACAGGGGGCACCGGCCGCACGAGTAGTTCGGCTCGACGACGACCCGATCGCCCACCGCCACCCGCGTCACGCCGCGGGCCACCGCGACCACGTCACCGAGGAACTCGTGGCCCATGATCCGCGGGTAGGCGACGGGCCGGTCGCCGCTCCAGATGCTGTAGTCGGTGCCGCACAGACCAGCCGCGGCCACGCGCACCACGACCTGGTCGTCGGCGACGACCGGATCGGGTGACGCCAGGATGCGCAGATCGCGCGGGCCGTGCAGAACGGCGGCGATCATGGGCGCCAACTGTACCCGAGGAGCCCGGCCCAGACAACAATCGCCCGGCCCTCCGGCCGGACGCGGCTCAGGCCGCGGTGTGGCCCCCGTCGAGGAAGATCGTCTGCCCGGTCATGAAGTCGGATGCGGCCGAGGCGAGATAGACGGCGAGCGGACCGATCTCCTCGGGCCGGCCGACACGCCGGGCGGGGATGTCGCGGATCAGCCGCTCGGCGACCCTGGCCTGCTGCCAGGCCGGGGCCGACATCTCGGTGTCGAACCAGCCGGGCGCGATGGCGTTGACCTGGATGTTGTGGCGCGCCCACTCCACGCCCAGCGTGCGGGTGAAGGCGATGATCGCGCCCTTGGTGGCCGCGTAGACGGAGTAGCCGGCCAGGCCGACGGCGGCCAGCATCGAGGCCACGTTGATGACCTTGCCCGCCCCCTGGGCGATCAGGTGAGGCGCCGCTGCGCGGCAACCGTTGAGCACCCCGAGCAGGTTGACGTCGACGAGCGCTCGCCACTCCTCGGGCGTCCACTCGATCAACGGCTTGACCCGGGCCACGCCCGAGTTGTTGACGAGGACGTCGAGCCGTCCCAGCTCCTGGCGGGCGCGGGTGACCAGGACCTCGAACTCGGCGTAGCTGGTGACGTCGGTCGGCACGACCAGGGCGCGACGCCCCGCCGTCTGCACCTGGTGCGCCGTCTCCTCCAGGTCGGGCTTGGACCGGGCGGCCAGGGCCACGTCGGCGCCGGCCTGGGCCAGCGCGACGGCCGTGGCCCGGCCCAGGCCCCGGCTGGCGCCGGTGACCACGGCCACCTTCCCGGCGAGCGTTGTCACCCAGCTTCCAGCCGCTCGACGCGCCGGTCGAGAAGCCGGATCATCCCCTTGACTTCGTCGAACTCGAAACGCACCTCACTTCGAAACTCCAGAAACCTGAGATCGACGTCGTCGCGGAAGGCATGGATCTCCGCGCGAAGAGTGGACATCTGTGCATCGACCCGTTGGAACTGTGTATCGACTCGTTGGAACCGCCCATCCACTTCTGAGAAACGTTCTCCGAGGAACGCGATGAGATTGCGGTACTGGTCGTCGGTCATGACAGCGTTGAGTCTACGCCGCCGGCCGGCTCGACAAAAGTCCCGAGTCAGATACGGTCACCGATAGAGTTCTTCGAGCATCTGGCGATACTTGTCGGTGACGACTTTACGTTTGACCTTCAGCGTCGGCGTGAGCTCACCGCCCTCCTGGCTGAAGTCCGAGGGGAGGATGGAGAACTTCTTGATCTTGGCGTACGACTGCAGCTGCGTGTTTTTCTCCTCCACGATCCGCCCGACCCGCTCCACGACCCGAGGATGCTTGACGAGCACGGTGGGATCGCTGGCCAGGATCCCCTGCTCCTGGGCGAACTTCTGCAGCTCCTCGGGATTGACCGTGATCAGCGCCACCGGGTACGGCCGGCGGTCACCGTACACCATCGCCTGGCTCACGAAGGGATCGGCCTTCAGGAGATTCTCGACGTTCTGCGGCGCGATGTTCATGCCGCCCGCGGTGACGATGAGGTCCTTCTTGCGGTCGGTGATGAAGAGGAAGCCGTCGGCGTCGAGATGGCCGATGTCCCCCGTGTGGAACCAGCCGTCGGGCTCGAAGACCTCGCGCGTGGCCTCGGGCTGCTTGAAGTAGCCGCGGGTGGCGATGTTCGGTCCCCGCGCCAGGATCTCGCCGTCGGCGGCGATCTTCAGCTCGATGCAGGACAGGGGCTGCCCCACCGAGCCGAACTTGAACCGGGCCGGCTGATTGGAGGTGAGCACCGGGCAGGTCTCGGTCAGGCCGTAGCCTTCCAGCACGAGGATGCCGGCGGCGTGGAAGAACTCCGCGATGTCGCGGGAGAGCGGGGCCCCGCCGCTGACCGCCCACTGCAGCCGCCCGCCCAGGGCCGCGTGCAGCTTGGTGAAGACCAGCCTGTGGGCGAGACGGTGCCGCAGAGCCAGGCTCGCCGGAATGGGCTGGCCCGCCTGCTGCCGCCGGCTCACGGCCCGGCCCACGCCGATCGCCCAGTTGAAGATCCGCTTCTTGAGGGGCGAGCCGGCCGCCACGCCGGCCAGGATCCTCGCGTAGACCTTCTCGAACACGCGCGGCACCGAGCAGATGAAGTGTGGGCGCGTCTCGCGGAGATTCTCGCCCACCTTGTCCAGGTTCTCGGCGAAGGCCGTCGTGAGGCCCTCGAAGGGGCCGAGGAACGATTCCAGTCGTGCGAACGAGTGGGCCAGGGGCAGGAACAGCAGATGCACCCAGCCCTCTTCGACGCGGCGGTCGCGGCCTGCCCCGGTGAGCGCCGCCATGTGATTGCCGTGGGTCTGCACCACGCCCTTGGGAGGCCCCGTCGTGCCCGAGGTGTACACGATCGTCGCGATGTCCTCGGGCCGCGTCGCGGCCAGGCGCTCGGCCAGCGTGGACTGCAGCGCCGCGCTCCGGTCCCGCCCCAGCCGGCGGAGCGACTGCCAGGTGAGGATCAGCTCGGGCGGCTGGGTGGCCTCGTAGCCGGTCATGACCACGATGTGCTCGAGGGCCGGCATCTTGGGCCTGGCCTCGAGGGCCTTGGCGAGCTGGCCCGGGTCCTCGACGATCAGCGTCCGGGCCTGAGAGTCGTTGACGACGTAGGCGATGAGGTCCGGCGGATAGGACGGATAGATCGGCACGCTGACGCCGCCGATGCTGAGAATGGCCATGTCCGCCTGCACCCACTCGACCCGGCTGGCCGAGAGCAGGGCCACCGCCTCCCCTTGCTGGCGCCCGAGCGCGATGAGCCCCAGCGCCAGCTCCTGCACGATGTCACCCGCCTGCCGCCAGGTCAGGGTCTGCCAGGCGCCGTCGCGCTTGAATTGCTGCGCCGGCCGGTCGGCGCTGCGCTGGACCCGGCTCCAGAACATCCGCGCCAGCGTGTCGTCCGCCATGGGCCCTCCTCCCGGGAATCGAGCACTTGCTGGGAAAACCGTATCATGCGGCCGATTAACGCGCCGCGTGAAATCCCCTGGGCCGCCCTGACTCGTCGCGTTATCCGGGCGGCAGGACCCCGCTACTTCTCGTTGCGCCGCTTCTCCAGCCGCTCCTCGAGCGAGCGCAGCCGCTCGCGGAGCGCGGCCACTTCCTGGCGCAGCCGGTCGGCCTCGGGCTCGGCGTCCCGCTTGGGCTCGCTGCGGGTGGCCGGGGCCACCCAGCCCGCTCGCGTCGACCACTCCCGAAAGACCCGCTCCATCTCCCGCTGGTTCGAGACGATCCCTTCCAGGCTCGAGCGCATGGAACGCTGGACGAAGTCCTGCCAGGCCTCCCCGTGCTTGATGAGCTGGTGCAGGAACCCCGCCGGCAAGGCGCTGCGGTGGTTGCGCTCGTTCTCGAGAATGATCTGGGTGAGGGTCACCGAGGTGAGGTCATCGCCCGTCGCCGCGTCCACGACGGAGACCTCCTTGCCGGCCCGGATCATCTCCTCGATCTCCTCCAGCGTGACGTAGCGGCTCTCCTGGGTGTCGTAGAGCTTGCGGTTCGAGTAGCGCTTGATCGCGTAGGCCATCCGACTTCCTCGTCGCGCCGAGTCTAACACTGCGCGTCAATCGCGACAAGAACCGCGCGGCGCGTCAGCGCACGACATCCTGCGGCGCGTGGAGCCGAGCCTACATCGAGAACATCGAGCCGAGCTTCATGGCCAGCCCCATGTCGCCCTTGAGCTTGAGCTTGCCCGACATGAACAGCATCTGTCCGGTCTGCTTGCCCGTGACCATGTCCAGCCAGTCCTGGGCGGCCATGGAGAGCGTGAGGTTCGGGCTGGCGGTCGCGCCGGGCTTCACGGTGCAGGCCCCGTCCTTGATCGTGGCGTGCCAGGTCCCGCCGCCGTCTCCGGAGATGTCGTACTGGACCACGGCGTTGGTGCCGGTGGACTTGTCGGCGCGGAATCGGCTGGCCATTTGCTCGAAGACCTCTTGCACGGTCGCCATCAGACGCCTCCTTTAGAAAGTGAAGAGATCCATGCCCCCGGTGACGGGCAGCACGGCCCCGGTGATGTAGCGTGCCGGCTCGGAACAGAGAAAGGCGATCGCGTGGGCGACCTCCTCGGGCTCCCCCTCGCGCTGCATGGCCACCCGCTTGACCATGCGGTCGTACAGCGGTGAGAGCCGGGCGTTGGGGCCGACGATGCCGGGCGCGATGACGTTGCAGGTCACGTTGTGGCGCGCCCCTTCCAGGGCGACCGAGCGGGCGAAGCCCACCACGCCCATCTTGGTGGTGGCGTACGCGGTCTGGCCGAACCCGCCCATGAGGCCGGCGATGGACGCCATGCACACGATCCGGCCCCACCGCCGCTCTCGCATCCCCGGAAAGACCGCCTTGGTGACGTTGAACGTGCCGGTGAGGTTGATGGCCAGGTTGAGCTCCCAATCCTCCAGCCGGGTGTCCTTGAGCTGGCCCACCGTGTACACGAAGCCGGCGTTGTTGACGCAGATCGAGACCGGCCCCAGCTCGCGCTCCACGGCGGCGGCCACCTCGCTGACGCGCGCGGCGTCGCGCACGTCGCAGGCGTAGCCCCGGGCCACGCCGCCGGCGGCGGTGACCTCCTTGGCCGCCTCCCCGGCGCCCTCGGCGTTGAGGTCGAGGACCGCCACCCGGCAGCCTTCCGCGGCCAGCACCGCGACGTCGGCCCGGCCCAGGCTCCGGGCCCCGCCCGTCACGATGGCCACGCGGTCGCGGATGCCCAGCTCCATGCTCAGCGCCCCTTGAACTCCGCCGCGCGCTTGGCGAAGAAGGCCTGGATGCCTTCGGCCGCGTCCTCCGTGCGGAGGGTCTTGAGGAAGGCTCGGGCCTCGATCTCCAGGGCCTGGTCGATGGGCGCGTCCAGGCCGTCGTCCACCGCTTCGATGATCAGGCGCGTGGCGATCGGTGGCCGTCTGGCGATCTCCCGGGCCAGGGCCTTGGCGTCGTCGAGGGTTTCCCCCTCCTTGCTGAGACGGTTCACGAGCCCCAGGGCCAGGCACTCTGGAGCCGGAATCTGGCTGCCCAGGATCATGAACTCGAGCGCCTTCGTCCTGCCGATGAGCCGGGTCATACGCTGGGTCCCGCCGAAGCCCGGGATGATGCCGAGGTTCGACTCGGTCTGGCCCATGCGGGCCGACTCCTTGAGCAGGCGGAAGTGGCAGGCCATGGCGATCTCGCAGCCGCCGCCCAGCGCGTGAC
>JBOHPM010000081.1:0-9759 GCA_050731715.1 Candidatus Rokuibacteriota bacterium | reverse complement strand
CCGTCCATGCGAGGCCGGTGCCAAGGCGGAAACGACGGCGCACGCCCGGTTTGCGCGGAGGCACATGCTCGGTGTGTCAGGCGGGCCACGCTCCGTCCGCCTGGCGAGGACAAACTGGCGTGCCGCCTACGGCTGCAGGCGCCCGATGATGGTCGGCCTCAGCGCCGCTGCCACCGCGAGTGAGATCCCGCGGTCGCCTACTGGGTGCGGGCGGCGACGCTGGTCGAGCCGCGAACCAGACCTCCGGCGTCCCTGAAGCGGACGTAGATCCGGATGCTCGCCGGGTCGAAGGGAATGAACCCCGCGCCTTGCAGGAAGATCCCGAAGGTCGGCGTGGCCCCGGCATCGATCTGCGTGGTCACCGTGGGCGCCATGGCGTTCAGGCAGTTCCCGACCGCCGGGTTCGTCTCGCAGATGAGGATGCCCAGGGGGAGCAGAGCGCCGCCGGTGTCGGCCGACACCGTGATCTGCCCGCTCGCGCCCACGTTGACGCTGGCCACCGCGAAGACGCCGGTGCCGGTGGGCCCCGCGACGTTCACGATGCCGTCGCCGTTCAGCGTGGCCGCGAGCGCCACCACGTCCGGGACCGGCCCCGGCGAGGCCGACAGCAGCAGCGTGTTGATCCCGGTCAGGGCCGCGGCCGGCGCGCTGTTGAAGCAGTCGAAGACGAGCGCCACGTCCATGGGAGCGAACGCGGCGGTCGGGGTCAGCGACACGACGAACGACTGGAGCGCGCCGGGCGCGATGTCGGCCGGCGTGTTCAGCGTCCCCGTCGTCTGGTTCGTGAGCGGGTTCGTCGTCTGGTAGGTGTAGTTGACGATGCCGGCCAGACCTTGCGGCAGTGCCGGCGAGCACGCGAGCGCCGGCTCCGCCGCCGGGTTGATGATCGTGGCGAACGCGGTCGCGGCGGAGGCGACCTGCACCGACCGGCTGCTCGGCAGCACGGCAGCCACGAGGTTGGTGATCGTCTCGATCGGCGGACCGGGCGGCGGCGCCGGGACGAACGAGGCCGAGATCGTCGTGTCGGCCGTGATCGTGAACGTGCACGGGTCCGTCCCCGAGCAGCCGCCGCCGCTCCAGCCGGCGAACGTGGAGCCGGCCGCCGCCGCGGCAGTGAGCGTGACCTCTTGCCCGGCGGGGCTCGTCAGCGTGAACGTCTCCATGCACGTGCTGCCGCAGTTGCCGATGCCTCCCGTCGACGAGGTCACGATCCCGTCGCCACTTCCAGTCTTCACGACCGTCAGCATCGGCATCGAGTCCACCACCGTGAAGACTGCAGCGCCAGCGAGCGTGGTCGAGCCGTCTTTGTTGCTCCTAAAGCTGATCGCATACAGGCCCGGTGTGGCGACCGCCCCGGCTGGAAGGGTGATCGTGGCTTCGGTCGCGGTCTGGAAACTGAGCTGCGCATTGACGAAGCTGTCGGGCACGATCTCGAGCCGCGCCTGCCCGTCGCATGTGCCAACGTCGCTGGGGTCGTCGCAGAAAAAGTTGTCGCTCGTGGTGATCGATACCACGACCTCGCCTGGGCCGTTGAGAACCGTGGTTGGCGACAGCATCGGAATGAAGAACGTTTCGACCTCGGAGACAAGGCTCCCATTCACGCTGGTCAACTGCAGGCTGGCGGTCCCGGGAATCGAGATCAGACTGAACGGGACACTGGCGAACAGCATGTCGGGGGTACCGTCTTCTACGCTGAGCGTCGTCTGCGGCTGACCGTTGAGGAGCAGCGTCGACGACGAGTCGAGACCCGTCGCGCTGAAGCCGATCGTCACGGTCCCCGCCGTGGCGCCGGCGCTCGGGAACACGCCGTCTATGGTCGGCGACTGCGCCGAGGCCACAGCGTCAGCCACCAGCATCTCGACAATCAGAATCGCAAGGACCGCAGAGAACGCCGCGAGTCTACGCACGCCGAATCCCCTTTCCTCACGAAGGTCCGGGGGCAGTGCGGGATCTCGGCTGCGCTGGGCGACGGCGGCAGCAGCCGGGGTACGCGACGTGCGCGGCAACCGGACTCGGAGCTACTTCGCGGATCGGTCGAGCGAACCCGGGCCGCGTCCCGACAGGATAACACCGGATCGCGCCCTCCGGGCTCGGCCGGATGATGCAGCAACGCCCAGGAATTTGGCGCCCGCCCCGGCCGCCGAGTGCAGTATTCTCCCAGCATCGCACCCGTGATACGCGCGCGCTCGCCGGCTCCTGCACACCGACCCTGGACGCTCAGCCCCCGTCGTGCCGCCGGCCGGCTACTCGCCCTCGTCGTCCTGGCCCCCGCCCTGCCGGCGTCGGCGGCCGTTCCGAGGAGCGTGCCGACGGTCGCCGAGATCGTCGCCGCCAAAGGTGACGAGCGGGTACGCTTCGTCGACGATCCCCGCCCGCAGCGCGCCGAGGTGCAGCAGGCACTGGCCACGGGCGACGGCCTCACCACCGGCCCCTACGGGGGCCTCGCCATCCTGTTCCGCGACCAGACTCAGATCCGCATCCACCGCAACAGCGACCTCGTCGTCAAGAGCGTGCAGGCCGCGCCGGGGACGGGCGAGACGCGGCTGCGACTGGAGAGGGGCGCGGCGTGGTCGCGGGCCCGGTCGATCCCCGACAGCCTGAAGATGGAGACGCCGTCGGCGACGGCCGGCATCCGTGGCACCGACTGGAGCCTGGAAGTCGACGCGCTGACGGGACGCAGCACGCTGATCGTCCTGGCCGGCGAGGTGGACTTCGCCAACCCGTTCGGGTCGGTGACCGTCGTCCGGGGCGAGATCGCCGTCGCCGACGTGGGCGCGCCGCCCACGAAGACGATCCTGCTCAATCCCAGGGACCGGCCGCAGTGGGAGCTCGTGATCACGCCCGACTTCGTCCGGATCGTGCCCGTGACGGGCCTCACCACGGGCGAGCTCAAGGCGGCCCGCGCGCGGATGCTGGCGGCGATGCCCGCCGCTCCCGCGCCCGGCCCGCTCCTCGACCTGGCCGAGGTCGTGTACGAGCTGAGCGAGTACGACGAGGCCCGCCGCCTCCGCGACGCGGCGGCCGCCGCCGTCGGCGCCGCCGACATCGAGCTCATGGCGAGGCTGCAGCTCGTGTCGGCTCTCCTGGCCGCCGGCGACAACCGCTTCGACGAGGCCGACGCGCTGGCGGCGAAGGCGCTGCCGGGGCTGGAGGGCCGGCGCCGTTTCATCGCGCTCGTCGTCCGCCTGCAGATCGTCGCGGTGAGGCAGCGGTACGCGGAGGCCGAGGCCAGCCTGGCGGCGCTGGCCCGCGAGTACCCGCAGTACGCCGAGGTGGAGCTGCTCCGTATCCTGCTGACGTCCTTCCGCGGCGACCAGCCGCGGGCGATCGAGCTGGCCGCGGCGGGCCAGGCACGGTTCCCGTCGGACAGCCGCTTCCCGGTCTGGCTGGCCCATCTCTACCTGCTCACGGACGAGCCGGCGAAGATGAAGGCGGCGATCGACGCGGCCATCGCGGTGGACCCCGAGCAGTTCCTGGCCTGGCAGGCCCTGGGCACGTACCACCACTTCGTCGCCCCGGACCCCGTCGCCTCGCTCGCCGCCTACGGGCGCTCGCTCGACATCTATCCCAACTACGCCCCGACCTGGAACAACCTCGCGCTGGTCCACATCGACCTCGGCGACTACGACGCCGCGCGCGCGGCCATCCTCACCGCCATGCGCCTCGCCCCGCACGATCCCCTGTACAAGGTCACCTACGCGGCGCTGCTGATGGCCGTGTACGAGAAGCTCGACGAGGCCGAGGCGCTGAGCGCCCAGGCGCTCTCTCTCGACCCCTCGAACGCCGACGCGCTGCTGCTGGCCGGCCAGGTGGCGCTGCGGCGGGGCCGAGCGGCGGACGCCGTCGAGGCCATGCTGAAGGCGACGGTCGCCAACCCCGGCCTGGCCGGAGCCACCACCAGCCTCGGCATCGCCTACTACCACGCGCGGCAGTTCGAGGCCGCCCAGAAGACGATCGAGAACGCGATGCGCCTGGACCCGCGCGATCCGGTGCCGCCGCTGATCGGATCGATCATGGCCCAGGACCAGGCGGAGGCCGGCCGGGCGATCCGGCTGGCGCGCGAGGCGATCCAGCGCTACGAGGGCTTCCAGAACTTCGCCGTCGAGAGCCTGGCCAAGAGCCGGAGCGGCATCGTGAACCTGGGCTCGGCGTACACCAACCTGGGCCTCGACGAGTGGGGCGAGTACTACGGCCAGCTCTCGTTCAACCCGGCCTGGGCGACGAGCCACCTGTTCCTGGCCAACCAGTACGCCTCGCTCGAGGCCCGGCGCGCCGAGGCCACGCAGGGCCTGCTCCTGGACCCGCTCGCGGTGTCGGCCCGCAACCGCTACTACGACTTCGCCAACCAGCCGTTCCACGACCTCACGCTCGGCGCCGGCGTCGGCTCCGAGGAGGGCGCCATCACCAACAGCCAGTCCGGGACGCTGCAGGGCTTCGTGCGGCTGCCCACGCCCGTCTCGTATTTCGTGAACTACTCTCGGGTGCACAGCGACGGGCCCCGGACGAACAGCGACCGTACCGACGAGAGCGGCCTGGCGGCCGTGGGCGTCAAGGTGGACGAGCGCCACCAGCTCCTGGGGAGCCTCGGCGGCTCGCGGTTCCGGCGGGGGGTGCCGGGGCCGGTCGACGACGTGGACACCGACGACCACGCCAGCACGTGGAACATCAACGGGTCGCTCGGCTACCACTACCGGGCCGGCCCGACGAATCACGTCCTGGCCCGGGTCTTCGCCAGCCATACCGGCGATCAGTTCGACAACGACGCCCCCTTCGGCACCGGGCTGTCGGACCGCAGCGTGTCGCTCATCCGCGGCTTCGGCCTGGACGCCACGCGGCAGCTCTACGCGGGGGGCCTGTGCGACGTCACCACCGTGCCGGCGATCCCCGCATTCCTCTTCGGCGCGCAGTGCGCCGCCTCCCGCCAGCGGCTGGCGAGCGACATTCCGAACGACCTCGACTTCAAGACCGCCGAGGAGCTGGACGTCGAGCTGACCTCGGTCCAGCTCCAGCTCCGCCACCTGTTCGACCTCGGGCCCGTGCGAGCCACCTACGGCGCGGAGTGGTCGCCCTCGCACCTCAGCGTCTCGACCCGGACGGCCGAGTTCCGCCCGACGGGCTCGGGCACGGCCATCCTCCAGGCCCCCGGCGGCATCTTCGCGTTCCCCTTCGGCACCACGGCGCTCGCATCGGACTCGTTCAGCCGTGACCGGCAGGCGGTCGCCGGCTACGTCGACGGCGACTGGGAGCCGACCCGCGCGCTGAGAATCGAGAGCGGCCTCTTCGTGCGCTACTTCGACGACGGCGCCGACCTGCAGAACTACTCGCTCGATCCGCGGGCGGGGGTGGGGTGGCGAGTGACCCCCGGCCACTGGGTGCGCGCCGCCGGACAGCGCAACCAGATCCTGCCCATCACCCAGACGCTGGCGCCCGTCGCCACCGTCGGCATCGCCGCCCGTGACGACTTCACGGTGGAGGGCAGCTCGGTCACCGACTACACGCTGCGCTGGGACGCCGAGTGGGCGTCCCGGTTCTTCACCTTCGCGGAGGTCGACCAGCAGCGGATCTCGCAGTTCTTCATCCCGATCGAGCAGTCCACCGAGGTGCTGACCGTCGAGAAGGCGCGCCTGCGCAGCGCGAGCGTCGGCGCCAATGCCTGGCTCGGGGAGCGCTGGGGCCTCTTCGCCCGGCACCGCTGGACGTGGACCGAGAACCTCTCGAAGAGCGCCGACCAGGGCCGCGACCTGCCGCTCGTCCCCGAGCGGACCCTCGACGCGGGGGTCACGTGGGTGCACCCGCTCCAGATCCGCGTGGTCGGGCTCGTCTCCTACGTGGGCGAACGCCAGGCGGACACGGCGAACACCACCGACCTGCACAGCTACTGGACGGCGAACGTCCTGGTGAACTGGCAGCCGTGGCAGAAGCGCTGGTCGTTCACGCTGGCCGCTCAGAACCTGTTCGACACCGACTACGACGTCGCTCCCGGATTCCCCGGCACGGGGCTGAGCGTGTCGCTGACCGCCGAGTACCGGTTCGGGAACTAGATGGCCGCGAGGCGCCGGCCCCGGTGGAGCGCGGCGGCCCTGGTGGCCGTCGGTGTCTGGGTGGTCGTCGCCCTGCTGTCGGTCACGACGGCGTGGCGGACGCTCGAGATGAAGGGGCTGGACTGGCTCGGCACGCTGCGGCCGCCGGGCGCCGCCGACTCGCCGATCGTCATCGTGGGCATCGACGAGCCGTCGTTCGCCGAGCTGGGCATGCAGTGGCCGTGGCCGCGCGACGTCCACGCCCGGCTCATCGAGCGCCTGCGCGAGGCGGGCGCCGCCGTCGTCGCCTTCGACATCGTCTTCGCCGAGCCGTCCTCGCCGGCGGCCGACGAGCGCCTGGCCGCTGCCATCCGGACGGCCGGCAACGTCGTGCTCGCCGCCGACGAGACGCTTATCGAGAACCGGCACGTCGTGCAGCGCCTGCGCATCGAGCCGCTGCCGGAGTTCCTGGAGGCCGGCGCGCGCGCCGGCACCATCACGGTGACGATCGACGGCGACTCCGTGATCCGGCGGCTGACCGGCAGGCCGGCGGCCTTCTGGCGGGTCGTGCTCGAGCGCTATCGCGAGGGCACCGCGGCGCCGGGGCCGGCCCCGGACGTCCCGCCCGGCGCCCTCATCCGCTACGCCGGCCCCGATCACACCTTCCCGTTCGTCTCGTACTACCAGGCCCTGGACCCCGCGACGTTCCTGCCCCCCGGCTTCTTCTCGGGCAAGATCGTCCTGGTCGGGCTCGACGTGAAGCCGTCGCCGGACCCCGTCGCCAGCCAGGCCGACATGTTCGTGACGCCGTTCATGGGATCGACCCAGCGCCTCATGCCGGGCGTCGAGGTCCAGGCCAACATGATGCACTCGGTCATGACGGGCCGGGCCGTGCGCGAGCTGCCGCGCATGGCCGAGATCGCCGTCCTGGCCGCGCTCGGCCTCGTGTCGGCGTGGCGGATGCGCCGGTGGGAGCCGGGCTCGAGCGCGCTGGCGGCGTTCGGCCTCGGCGCCGCCGTGGTCGTGGCGGCCGTGGCGCTGTTCGAGTACGGCGGCGTCTGGCTGCCCGCGCTCGGCCTGCTGACGGGGCTGGCGATCCTCTACGTGGCGGAAGGGGCGCTGGCCTTCCTGCGCGAGCGCACGCTGCGGCGGCGGATCCGGAGAGCCTTCGGCCAGTACGTGTCGCCCCAGGTGGTCAAGGAGATGCTCCGCCACCCCGAGCGCCTGGTCCTGGGCGGCGAGCGCCGGAAGCTCACGATCCTGTTCGGCGACCTGGCCGGCTTCACGGCCATGTCCGAGCAGCTCAGCCCCGAGCAGGTCGCCGTCATCCTGAATCGCTGCCTGACCGAGGTCACCCGGATCGTCGTCCGCCACGGCGGCACCGTGGACAAGTTCATGGGCGACTGCATCATGGCGTTCTGGGGCGCGCCGCTGAACGATCCCGATCACGCGCTGCACGCCTGCCAGGCGGCCGAGGAGATGCAGGCGGCGGTGGCCAGGCTGTGCGAGGAGTTCGTGCGCGAGGGCCGGCCGCCCATCCACATGCGCATCGGCGTCAACTCCGGCACGGCGATCGTCGGCAACATGGGCTCGGAGACGCTCTTCGACTACACCGCGATCGGCGACGACGTGAACCTGGCCTCGCGGCTGGAGGGCGTGAACAAGGTCTACGACACCGACGTGCTGCTCGCGGAGACGACGGCCGCGGCGGTGGAGGGCCGCGTGCCGCTGCGCCGCGTGGACCGCGTGCGGGTGAAGGGCCGCCAGCAGCCCGTCGAGATCTTCACGCCCCTCCGTCACCCCGCCATCGGGAAGCCGAACGAGGAGGGCATCCAGGCCTACCGGGAGCAGCGCTGGGACGACGCCGAGGCGAGCTGGCGCGAGGTGCTCAAGCTCGCCCCCGAGGACCCGGTCGCGACCGCCTTCCTCGCGCGCATCGCCGGCTACCGGCGCGAGCCGCCGCCCGCCGACTGGGACGGCTCGTTCACGCTGGAGAGCAAGTAGCGTGAGACCGCCGTTACTCGTAGCGACCGGCGAAGGTCGTCATCCGCCGTCACGGGTCGGCACGTAGCGACGAAGTGGAGGCTGGTGAGAGGGGGAGAGGGCGAACCGACCGCGTGTTCGGCGCTTGTATTCGCAGTGCGGATGAGGTACATCGGGACGCAACCGTGACGTACTCGGGTGCTCTGCCCGTCTCCGCCGTTCACGGGCTCGATGCCACGCGGGCTGTACGTCAGGACACGAGATACCGAGGGGGCGACGTGCGGGTTTTCATTTGTTCATCTATCGTGTTGGCTCTCGTGCTGGTCGCCGGGCCGGCCGCCGCCCAGAATCCTGACATCGACAGTGTCACGCCCTCGACCGGCGGATTCCTGACCATCCCCACCGCCGCGGCCACCAGTTTCACGCTGGGACTCAGCGGCACCTCCTTCTCCTCCTCCAGCACCATCCTGCTGAACGGCGAGCCACAAGCCACCAGGTTCGACTCGCAAAACACGCTGCGAGTCCAGCTCCCCTTCAGTACGCTCCTCGGAGACACGGCAGCCACCGCTGGTCTGGCGGTGGCCGACCCGAGCGGCCTCAGCGCCCCGACGACGTTCCACTTCCTCGACGCCAACCCGGCGGCGGTCGTCGTCACGACTTCGACCGTCACCATCGAGCTAACGGCCGCCAGCACCTTTTTCAGTCCCCCCTTCCATGTCCCCACAATGATGAATGTGTCGGGCAGCATCAGCGGGCTGAGCACGATCGTATTCCTTAGCCCGACCCAGGCCCGCGTGACGATCCCGTCCATCGGGGACCCCCGGCGTGCCGTGATCTTCGTCACGACCGACAACCCCGCCACCACGGGCGCGGCGCTGCTCGACGTCCTCGAGGCGAGGCCGACGCTGACGGTCGTGAAGACTGGGGGCGGCACGGGGACCATCAGCTCGTCCCCTGGCGGGATCAGCAACTGCATCAATACGTGCAGCGCGCAGATCCAGCTAACGAGCACTAGCGGAACTCCAGTCACGCTGACCGCCACGCCCACAGGCGGCTCGACATTCGCAGGCTGGTTCGGCGGTGGCTGCTCGGGCACCGGTTCCTGCACCCTGAACCTCAGGGAGGCCACGACCGTCTCTGCGGTCTTCGTCCCGGCCGGCACTCAGCAGGTCACGGCGCCGATCTTCGCCGCCGTCCTGCCGAGCAGTCGGTCCGTCCAGGTCGGCACCACGGCCACCGCCTTCGCGACCATCATCAACCAGGGACCGGTTCCGGCCAGGGGGTGCGGCCTGGGGATCAACCCGTCCGTCCCGGGAACCTTCACCTTCCGGGCCACGGACCCGGCCACCAACGCCACCATCGGCGAGCTGAATGCTCCCATCGACATCCCGGCCGGCGGCTTCGGCACCTTCATCTTCGCGCTGACCCCGACCCTCCCCAGCAACGCCACGGACGCGGTCATCACGTTCGACTGCGCCAACAGCGCGCCGGCGGCGTCGATGACGGGCATCAACACGCTCCTGCTGGCCGCCGCCCTGCCGCCGGCGCCCGACGTCGTCGCGCTGGCGGCCACGCTCGGCGGCAACGGCATCGTCGATGTCCCCGTCGGAGGCACAGGCGTCTTCGCGGTGGCCACCGTCAACGTCGCTTATCAAGGGGGCATCACGGCTTCCGCCGACACCGGCGGCGTCCCTCTGCCGATCAGTCTCTTTCTCTGCCAGACGGAGCCCGCCAGCGGCCAGTGCGTGAGCCAGAT
>JBOHPM010000080.1:0-9817 GCA_050731715.1 Candidatus Rokuibacteriota bacterium | reverse complement strand
TGGCGGGTTTGCGTAGTGCCATCGGGAAGAGCATGTAAACACCCCGGATGCGAAGGCCCCCCTCAGTACGAGCGCGGCATCCCCAGCACGTGCTCGCCGACGTAGGCCAGCACGAGGTTGTTGTTGACGGGGGCCGTCTTGTACAGGCGGCACTCGCGGAACTTGCGCTCCACGTCGTACTCCTCGGCATAGCCGTAGCCGCCGTGGCAGTCGATGCAGGCGTTGCCGGCCTCCCAGGCGGCCTCCGCGGCGAGGAACTTCGCCATGTTGGCCTCGGGGCCGCACGGGGCGCTGGCGTCGAAGAGGGCAGCGGCCTTGTTGCGCATGAGGGCGGCGGCCTCCACCGACATGTGGGCCCGGGCGATGGGGAACTGCACTCCCTGGTTGGCTCCGATGGGCTGCCCGAACAGCACGCGCTCCCCCGAGTATGCCGCCGCTCGCTCCACGAACCAGCGCCCGTCCCCGATGGACTCCGAGGCCACCAGGATGCGCTCGGCGTTCATGCCGTCCAGGATGTAGGCGAAGCCTCGGCCCTCCTCGCCGATGAGCCCGCTGGCCGGGATCTCCATGTTGTCGAAGAAGAGGGCATTGGTGGAGTGGTTCATCATCATGCGCAGCGGGCGGACTTCGAGACCCTTGAGGCCGCGGATGTCGACCAGGAACACCGACAACCCTTCGGTCTTGCGCTTGACCTCGTCGGCCGGAGTGGTGCGGGCGAGCAGGAGCATGAGGTCCGACTGCTGCACGCGGGAGATGAACATCTTCTGACCGTTGACGACGTAACGGTCGCCCCGCCGCACGGCGGTGGTCTGCAGCTTGGTGGTATCGGAGCCGGTGTTGGGCTCGGTGACGCCGAACGCCTGCAGGCGGAGCTCGCCACTGGCGATCTTCGGCAGGTACGCGCGCTTCTGGGTCTCGTTGCCGTGCCGGAGCAGGGTTCCCATGATGTACATCTGGGCGTGACAGGCGGCGGCATTGCCCCCGCTGAGGTGGATCGTCTCGAGGATCAGGCTGCCCTCGATGATGCCCAGGCCGGCGCCCCCGTACGCCTCGGGGATCAGGGCGCCCAGGTACCCGGCCTTGGTGAGATCGTTGACGAAGGCTTCGGGGTACTCCCGCTTGACGTCGAGCGCCCGCCAGTACTCGCCGGGGTAGCGCTTGCAGATCTCGGCCACGCCGTCGCGCAGCGCGCGCTGCTCGTCCGTGAGCGTGAGATTGATCGCCGCCATGACTACCTTCCTTTGAACTGGGGCTTCCGTTTCTCGTTGAACGCGCGCACGCCTTCCCGACGGTCCTCGGTGACGACGGTGGCGTTGTAGGCCTCGATGGCCAGGATCATGGCCGTGTCGAGGTCGGTCTCCACGCCGTAGGCGATGGCTTTCTTAGCCTGGCGCACGGCGACCGGGCCGTTGGCGGCGATCGTGGCCGCCAGCTCGAGGGCCCGGGTCCGGGCCTGCCCTTTGGGGACGAGGTGGTTGACGAGCCCGGCCGCCTTGGCCTCCTCGGCCTTCATCCGTCGGCCCGTGAAGATGAGCTCCTTGGCCAGCGGCGCGCCCAGGATGCGGGGAAGCAGCTGGGACCCCCCGATGCCGGGAAAGATGCCCAGCGTGGTTTCCGGCACGCCGAACACGGCCGTCTCGCTGGCCACGATGAAGTCCGCGAGCACGGCCAGCTCGCAGCCGCCGGCCAGGGCGAAGCCCTCCACCGCCGCGATGACGGGGACCGGACAGCGGAGGACCCGGAACGCGGCCTGCTCGAAGATCACGTGCTGGGCCCGCCAGGCGTCGTCGGTCATCTCGGTGCGCTCTTTGAGATCGCCGCCGGCACAGAACGCGCGATCGCCGGCGCCGGTAAGGACCACCGCGCGCACCACAGCGTCCCGCCCGAGCGCGTCGAAACAGGCCAGCAGCCCCTCGCCCATGCCGGTGTTCATGGCGTTCATCTGCTCGGGCCGGTTCAGGGTGACGGTCACCACGTAGCCATCGGCCGAGGGCTCGACCAGCAGGTGCTGGTACCTCACACGATGACTCGTTGCGTGCGTAGGCCGCGGACGTCGTCGCGGGTGTAGCCGAGCCAGGTCAGGATGTCTTCACTGTCCTCGCCCAGGCGCGGCGGCACCCGCCGCACGCCGGGCCGCCGGCCGTCCCACTGGATGGGCAAGCCGACCCCGGTGAACTCGCCCAGGCGCGGGTGCGTCGTGCCCACCAGGACTCCGCTCTCGCGCGTATGAGGCTCGGCGAGGACGGCGTCGATGGAGAGGACGGGAGCCGAGGGCACGCCGTGACGCCTCAACAGCTCCACCAGCTCGGCCACCTTGCGCTCCCGGGTGAGCGCCGCCAGCGCGGCGACCAGCGCCGCGCGGTGGCGGACGCGCCCGGGGTTGTCGCGGAATCGCTCGTCGGCGGCCAGCTCCGGCGCGCCCAGGGCCTGGGCGAGCCGCACGAACAGGGCGTCGGAGCCGGCGGCGATCATCACGTGACCGTCGGTGGCGGGGAAGGCCTGGTACGGTGCGATCATGGCGGTGCCCGAGCCCTGAGGCGTCGGCACCTCTCGGGAACCGAGGTAACCCATGAGGTGGTAGCAGATCCACATGAGGGTGGTGTCGAACAGCGCCGTGGTGACTTCCACGGCGCGCCCGGTCGTCTCCCGCTGGCGCAGTCCGGCCACGATGCCCAGCGCCGCCCACATGCCCGTCCCCATGTCCACGATCGACGTGCCGACGCGGGTCGGCTCCTGCCCGGGGTGGCCGTTGACGGACATCAACCCGCCGTAGGCCTGCATCATCGGATCGTACCCCGGCAGCTCGCGCAGCGGACCCAGCGTGCCGAAGGCCGTGATCGAGCAGTAGACGAGCCGCCGGTTGAGCGTGACCGCGCCCTCGAAGTCGAGGCCCAGGCCCGCTACCACTCCCGATCTCAGGCTTTGCACAAAGACATCAGCGCGCGCGATCAGCCGCCGCAACACCTCGAGGCCACCAGAGGCCTTGACGTTGAGCCCGAGGCTGCGCTTGTTGCGGTTCAGGCTCAGAAAGGTCGCGCTCTCGTCGCCCCAGTACGGCGGGGCCCAGGCCCGGGCGTCGTCGCCGCGCTCGGGCGGCTCGATCTTGATGACGTCGGCGCCCATGTCTCCCAGGATCTGGGTGCAGAAAGGGCCGGCCACGTTCTGGGTGAGATCGGCGACGATGACGCCTTCCAGTGGCAGGGCCACGAGAGCGAGTCTACCTGATTTGTCGCGGGGCCGCCCCGGGTCGCCCGCCCGTGCGTCAGCTACGGCGCTCGAGCGCCTCGCGCACGATCCGGTGGATGTCGTCGAGGTCGAAGGGCTTGTGCAGCGCCGGCGCGCCCACGCGGGCCAGGAAGAGCTGGGTCTCGGGGTTCAGCGAATCGCCGGTGATGAAGATCACCCGTGGGAGCAGGGCGGGCCAGCGCTGTTCCATCTCCCGGTACAGCCCCGGTCCGTCGAGCTCGGGCATGCGCACATCGGTGATCACCACGTCGTAGTCTCGCTGGGCGAGCTGGCTCAGGGCGGCGCGGCCGTTGTCGGCGGTGTCCACGCGGTGGCCCTCGGCGGCGAGGATCTTGGCGAGCATGTCAGCCAGCCGACGGTCGTCGTCCACGATGAGGATCGTCGTGGTGGTGACGGGCGTGCGAGCCATAGATAGGCGGAGAGGAGCAAGAACCGTACCCGGGGTGCCGCCGCGCTGTTCGTCGCGGGCCGAGCGCGAGTCCGCCCTAACCGCCGATCGGTCGAGGCGATTTCGGGACAACCCGACAACGTCCGGGCCGTGACGCTGACAAATCGCGTCGCTTCTGTGACTGGGTGTCAAACCCCCAGTTCCTTCCTCACGAGAGCGGCGCCGCCGGCCAGGGCCGAGAGCTTCTGGTTGGACATGGAGCGGGGCGACCAGCCGAAGCCGCAGTCCGGATTCACGGTGAGCCGCTGGGCCGGGCACACCTGGAGGACGCGACGGATGCGCCGGGCCACCTCCTCGGGCGTGTCCTGCTCGAAGCCCTTGACGTCGATGACGCCGGCGCCCAGCTCGCGCCCATCGCCGTACCGCTGCCAGAGCTCGAGCTCGCTGAGCTCGCGGCCGGCGAACTCCAGCACGAACTGCTGCGCGCGGGCCTTGAGGAGGCCGGGAAAGTAGGGGGCATAGGTGCGGGCGAAGCGCGATCGGCCGAAGCGATTCCCGAAGCAGATGTGAAAGGCGAGGCGGCTCTGGACCCCGTCGGTGGCCAGATTGAAGAGCCGGGCCATCTCCTCTCCCGTCACGTGGCCGCGGGCCGGCTCGTCGAGCTGGATGAAGGTGGCGCCGGCGGCCACGAGAGCCTTGAGCTCCTGGTTGATGACCTCGGCGAAGCGCTCGGCGATATCGACCACGCCCGAATACGCCGTGCCCGGCAGGATGCGAGAGCCGAAGGTGAGGGGGCCGGCGCAGGTCACCTTGGTCGCTCGCGTGGTGTGGGCGTTCAGGTATTCGAACTCCTTGACGATGCCCAACCCACCGGCAGGGGTCTCGATCCGGCCCACCGCCTCGTAGCGCGTCTGCTGATCGTAGCCCCACGGTCCGAGCTGGCGGCGGACGGGCAGCGGGCGGATGCCCTTGATGATGGCGTAGTAGGAATCGACGTAGCCGTCGAGCCGGCGCATCTCCCCGTCGGTGATGATGTCGATGCCGGCCCGTTCCATATCGCGAATGGCGGTGTCGGCGGCGTCGTCGAACATCTCCTCGAGGTCGGCGGGACCGGCCACACCGGCTTCGTGGGCCTTGACCACGGTGAACCACCAGCCCGGCTTGCCGTGGGAGCCGATGACAGCGGTGGGGATCAGCGGCAGCGGTGGCATCAGGGCCCTCCTCCGATGATACGCAGGACGGTCGGGTCGCGCTGGGCGTCCTGCGGCGTGCCGGCGAAGATGATCTCTCCGCGCTCGATCACGTACAAGCGGGTGGTGTGCTCGGGCACATGGTGGACGTTGGACTCGGCGATGAGGATCGCCACCCCCAGCCGCGCGATCTCCACGATGGAGGCCGTGATGAGGGGGATGATGGCCGGCGCCAGGCCCTCGAAGGGCTCGTCGAGCAGCAGGAGCTGCGGATCGAGGGCGAGCGCGCGCGCCACCGACAGCATCTTGCGCTCGCCCCCGGAGAGCTGCGTGCCCCCGCGGGCGGCGAAGCCACGCAGCCGGGGGAACACGCCGTAGGCGCGCGCGATGCGCTCCGCGGCCGGCCGCTCCGTCGGCCGCGTCCAGGTGGCGATCTCGATGTTCTCGGCCACCGTGAGGTCGCCGAACACCTCGCTCTCCTCGGGCGCGAAGCCGATGCCGCGCGCGGCGATGGCGTGGGTGGGCAGGCCGACCAGGCTCTCGCCCTTGAAGGTGATGGCACCGGCCGCCGGCCGCAGATACCCCATGATCGTCCGCAGCGCGGTGGTCTTGCCGGCGCCGTTGCGCCCCACCAGGCAGACCAGCTCGCGCTCCTTCACCGCCAGGCCGACGCCGCGCAGGATGCGGCTGGCCTCGATGTCGACGGTCAACCCGCGCACTTCGAGCATTGAAATTATTGTAGCGGGGACCGCGAGTCCGGCTCAGGGCGAGGGTGGCCTGCTCCAGGCGCGTGTGGCTCCGTTCTGCCCAGCACGGTGGCCACCACGTGGGCGTTCGCCCGAATCGTCGCGGGCGGACCGTCGGCGAGCACGCGCCCTTCGTGCAGGGCGACGATGCGGTCCGAGTAGCCGAAGACGATGTCCATGTCGTGCTCGACCTGGATGATGGCCTGAATACCGATCCGCCGGGCCGCGCCGACGAGCGTCTCCATGATGGCGTGCTTGTCTCGGGTGCTCACCCCCGAGGTCGGCTCGTCGAGCAGGATGATCTCCGGATGCAGGGCGAAGGCGCTGGCGACGTCGAGCAGCTTCTTGTCCCCCTGGGGCAGCGTGCGGGCCGGCCGGCCCAGCCGGTCGGCCAGCCCGAACAGTCCCGCCACCTCGTGGACCTGCGCGCGCACGTCGGCGTCGGCGGCGAGCCGTGTCCAGAGCCGTCCCGTTCGCCCCCGGCGCGAGAGGACAGCCGCGGCAAGCGTCTCCTCCACGGTGAGGCCGGGGAAGATGGTCACGAGCTGGAACGAGCGTGCCATGCCCAGACGCGCCAGGCGGGCCGGGCCGATGCCGGCCACGTCGTGGTCCTTGAAGCGCACGGCGCCGCTGGTCGGCGGCGTCAGCCCGGTGAGGACGTTGACCAGAGTCGTCTTGCCGGCCCCGTTGGGCCCGATGATCGACACGAACTCGCCGTCGGCCACGCTCAGCGACACCCCTGCCAGCGCGCACACGTCCCCATAGAACTTCGTCACCCCCACCGCCTCCAGTAGCGCCATCAGCGAGCCGCGGCGCCGTCCGAGCGCGGGCTACGCCCGCGCCCTCGAGTCCTGGGGGCAGGCAGGCGCCGGCGGGCCGTCAGGCCCGCAGCGCCGTCGGAAGGGGGGCGAAGCCCCCCTCCGAGGATCCCCAGCAGGCCGCGCGGAAAGAAGATGACGACGACGGCAAGGATGGCGCCGAAGACGAAGCGCCAGTACTGGGTGAACGACATCACGGCATCCTGGAGGAAGATGAAGACGAAGGCGCCCAGGATGGGCCCGAAGAAGTTCGCGAAGCCGCCGAGCAGGAGCATGAAGACCAGGTTGCCGGAGTGCGTCCAGTACGCGAGCAACGGGTCGGCCAGCCCGGTGGGCACGGCGAGCAGCACGCCGCCGACGCCGCCGAAGACGGAGGCGATGAGGAACGCGTAGAAGCGATAGCGCCGCGCGCTCACCCCCAGCGACTCCGCCTTGTCGGGGTTCTCGCGGATGGCGCGCAGGCAGAGGCCGAACGGGGAGCCGACGATGCGCCACATGATCAGGGCGGCCAGGACGAGCAGGGCCAGGCAGTAATAGTAGTAGGGGCCAATGAGAAACGGCACCTTGTCCAGGCCGGCCAGGGGTTGCCCCAGGAGGACCGGCCGCAGCACCCGCATCCCCTCATCGCCGCCGGTGAGGTGATAGAACTTGAACAGGAACGAGTAGAAGAGCATGCCGAAGGCCAGCGTCAGCATGCCGAAGTAGATCTTCACGTAGCGCACGGCGAGCAGCCCGGTGGGCACGGCCACCAGCGCCGCGGCCCCGGCGGCGGCGAGCAGGACGACCTCGAAATACAGCACGCCGAAGACGCCGGTCAGGTAGGCCGCCGTGTAGGCGCCCACCGCCACGAACAGGGCGTGGCCGAACGACAGGAGCCCTGTGTAGCCGAACAGGAGGTTCAGCCCGAGCAGGGCGATGCCGTAGCCGAAGAACGGCAGCATCAGCGTGGCGTAGTAGTCCCGGCCGGCCAGCGGCACCAGCGCCACGCCGGCGAGCACCAGGGCCAGAACGAGTCCCGTGATCACGTGGCGGGCCGGGCGAAGAGGCCCGCCGGCCGCAGGACCAGCACCCCGATCACGATCACGTAGATGGCCAGCATCTCCACCTCGGGATAGGTCGCGATCGTCACCGCTCTCAGGATTCCCACCACCAGCGCGCCCACGAAGGCGCCGCGCATGCTCCCCAGACCGCCGATCACGACCACCGCGAAAGCTTCCACGATCAGGTCGATGCCCATCTCGTTGACCGCGGCCGTGGCGGGAATGACGAGGGCGCCGCCCACCGTGCCCAGCGCCACGCCCAGCGTAAAGACGCGTGAGTACACCCACCCCATGTCAACGCCCAGCGCCTCGGCCATCCTCCGGTTCTCGGCCGCCGCCCGGACGATGCGCCCGAACCGCGTGCGGATCAGCAGCCAGCCCATCCCGGCGGCGATGGCGCCGCTGGCGGCAATGACGACCAGGTTGTAGACGGGGATGGTGAGGCTGCCGACCTTGAGCTGGCCGAACACCAGATAGATGGCCCCGCCGAGCTGGTGGGGCGCGCTGCCCCAGAAGAAGCGGATGACGTCCTCGAACATGAGGACGAGGGCGAAGGTGAGCAGGAGCTGCAAACTCTCGTCGCGGTCGTAGATGGTCCGGAGCAGGCGCTCGACGGGCGGGCCGATGCCGGCCAGCAGTACGCCGGCGGCCACGAGGACGACGGGGAAGAGCGGCGCGGGGAGGCCGGCGCCCAGCGCCCACGAGACCAGGGAGACGCCGAAGTAGGCCCCCAGCGCGTAAAAGGAGCCGCAGGCGAGGTTGAGAATCTTCTGGACGCCGAAGACGAGCTGCAACCCCGCGGCCACCAGAAACAGCACGGCGGCGTGGAACACGCCGCCGAGCACGATGTTGAGGCTCTGCTCGATCAGGGCGTCGCGGTCCTCACGCCTTCCAGGAGTTGATCCAGTCGTACAGCCCCATGCCCGATGGCTTCTGGATCTGCTTGGTGGACATGACCTCCACCGGATCGATCGTCACGAAGTCGTGCCGGTTCTTGTGGGTGCTGATCCCCTGGAAGAAATTGCACTCCATGATGTGGTCGGCCCGATAGCCGCGCCGGCCCGACAGCGACTCCACTTCGATGCCGGCCAGGGCGTCGATGACGGCGTCCTGCGTCGGCCACTTCCCGCTGCCCTTGCCGGCCTTCTCCACGGCGGCCTTGTAGGCCATGACGGTGAAGTACGCGTGGTCGGACTCGTAGTTGGGCCACTCCTTGAACTTGTCCTGGTGCCACCTGGTGAACTCGCGGAGCAGGGGACTGGCGCCGGGCGCCTCGAAGTACATGGAGTTGTAGCCCAGGATCATGCCCTCCGGGACGAAGGCCTTCTTGAGGGTTTCGTGCACGCCGCCCGCGGTCGTCATCACGAATTTGATCGACTGGGTGAGCCCGGCGGCATGAGCCTGCTTGAGGAGGATGGGAGCGTCGCCCGACCAGAAGGAGCAAAAGATCAGGTCGGGCTTGGCCTGTTGCAGCGCGGCCACGTGGGAGGTGAAGTTCGTCTCGCCGAGCTTGGGCCACAGGTCCGCCACCGGGGTCACGCCCAGGCCGAGCTTCTTCATGATGGCCAGGAAGGCCGCCCAGTTGTCGCGGCCGTACGAGTAGTCGTTGTTGATGCCGGCCACCGTCTTGATCTTGCCCTTGAAGTGCCGGGCCGTCAGGATCGACGCCATCACCGCCTCGGCCTCGTTGTCCACGCTGCGGAAGGAATACTTCGGCTTCGGCATCGTCTCCTCGACGCCCTTCTGGGTGGTGCCGTCCCAGGCCAGCCAGATCGTCTTCAGCTCCTCGGCGACCGGGGCCACGGCCAGACTCACGCCCGTGGACGCAATGCCAGTGACGACGTCGACCCTGGATTGGAGGGCCAGCTTGCGGAAGCGCTCCACGGTGTCCTTGGGGTTGGATTCCTCTTCGACGACCAGCTCGATCTTCCGGCCGAGGATGCCGCCGGCGGCATTGATGCGGTCGACGGCGAACTGGGTGCCCCGCAGGCCCGATTCCCCCACCGGGGCGGCGACGCCCGCCTTGACCGCGAGCACGCCCATCTTCACGGGCCCGGCCTGGGCGTGGGCGGGCGGCGTGTCTAGTCGCGCGGCGAGCGCCGCCGAGGCGCCACCGACCAGCCGGAGGAAGTTGCGTCGTGTCGTGCTCATCGTGGTCGACCTCCTTGCGCGCTGAGGCGGAGCGCATTCTAAGCTATCTTCGGCCCTTGCGCTCCACGAAGGCCCGGATCCGCTCACGCGCCTGGGGACTGGTGCGCAGCGCGGCTCCGTAGGCCTCGGGCTCCCCGCCCCGCTGGCCCGTCGTGAGCGCCCGGACGATGGCCTTCGTCGCGGCCAGCCCGTCCGGCGGCGCCGCAGCGATCTCGGCCGCCCAGGCCCCGGCGCTGGC
>JBOHPM010000079.1:0-9836 GCA_050731715.1 Candidatus Rokuibacteriota bacterium | reverse complement strand
TCTGGGGCACGTCGATCAGCTCGATGGCCCACTCGTGGAACGGGCGCTTGTACTCGGTGAAGCGGTTCCAGTCGGCGTAGGCGCGGCGGACGATGATCTTGCCCTTCTCGAGCAGCCGTTCCAGGACTAGCTTGATCTCGAACTGCTTGTACTGCGCCTCCTTGACACCGCGGGCGATGTTCTCGAAATCGATGAACAGCGCCAGCTTGCGTTCCCCGTTCATGCTTCTGTCCTCTCTCTGGAAACCGCCTGCGGGGCGCCGGCGACCCGACTACGGCCGACAACGAGTCTATTGTATAGTGTGGCCGCGCATGGCGCGGCTGATTTTCGAGATGTGGAGGATGCGCAGGATGAAGCACGTCGATCCTGCGGTGGCTGCGCGGATTCCGCCGGGCCAGACCCTTACCGCCAAGTGGCCGGTGCTCACCTATGGGCTCACTCCGCGCATCGACCTCGGCCGCTGGACCTTCCGCTGCTTCGGCCTGCTCGAGGAGGAGGTGGCGTGGACCTGGGATCAGCTGCTGGCCCTGCCCCGCGTCCGGGTCACCTCGGACGTGCACTGCGTGACCCGCTGGTCGAAGCTCGACAACGAGTGGGAAGGCGTCCACATCCGGGAGATCATGAGCCGTCTCCGGATCAAGCCCGCGGCGAAGTACGTCATGGTCCACGCCGATCCCGACTACACCACGAATCTGGCCCTGGCGGACCTGGCCCAGGACGACGTGCTGCTCGCGCTACGGCACAACGGCCACGACCTCACGCCCGACCACGGGGGGCCCTGTCGTCTCGTCGTTCCCCGCCTGTACTTCTGGAAGAGCGCCAAGTGGGTTCGGGGGCTCGAGTTCCTGGACGTGAACGCGCCCGGGTTCTGGGAGCAGAACGGCTATCACATGCACGCCGACCCCTGGCCCGAGGAGCGCTACGCCGACCAGGAGACGCAGGCGATGCAGAAGATGCGCGCGGAGGCGGCGCGGGCGCGACGCGAGGGGCGATAGGCGGGCCGACGCCCCCGGTCTAGGTTGGCCCGCGGCCAACCTGCTAGGATCGTCCCGATGGCGCACGTTCATCGGGAGACCGCCGCTGGCCGTTCGCGTCACCGGCTGGTGGCCGTGCTCGCCCTGACCGGCACGTTCGTGGTCGTGGAGATCGCCGGCGCCCTGTGGACGGGCAGCCTGGCCCTGGCCGCCGACGCCGGCCACATGCTCACCGATCTCGGGGGGCTCGCCCTGGCGCTCTTCGCCGTGTGGATCGCCGCCCGGCCGCCGACGCCGGCCAAGACGTTCGGGTACTACCGGGTGGAGATCCTGGCCGCGCTGGTCAACGCGCTGGTCTTGCTGCTGGTGGCCGGGGTGATCCTGGTCGAGGCTTATCGACGGATCCTGGCACCCCCCGCGATCCTGGGCGGCCCCATGCTGGCCATCGCCGCGCTGGGCCTCGGGGTGAACCTGTTCTCGGCATGGCTGCTGCAGGCCGGGGCCGCCGAGAGCCTGAACGTCCGGGCCGCCTATCTGGAGGTGCTGGCCGACGCGCTGGCCTCGGTCGGGGTCCTGATCGCCGCGCTGGTGGTGATTGTCAGCGGCTGGACCCTGGTGGATCCGCTCACCAGCGCGGTCATCGCCGTGTTCATCGTTCCCCGCACCTGGCGACTGCTCACGCAAGCCGTGAACGTGCTGCTCGAGGGCACGCCGGCGCACCTCCAGGTCGGCGAGATCGGCGCCGCCATGGCCCGGGTGGTCGGGGTGCGGCGCATCCACGACCTGCACGTGTGGACGTTGACGTCGGGACGCGACGCCATGAGCGCCCATGTGGTGGTGGACGACCTCGCCGAGAGCGCTCGCCTGCTCGAGGAGCTGCACGCTGTGCTCCACGCCCGCTTCGGCATCGACCACACCACCATCCAGCTGGAGACGGCGCCGCCGGCGATTCTGCAGATCAAGACACCGAGCGCCTGATCTCAGCCGGGCCCTCACTCGCGGGTCCGCCGGGCCAGCAGGTCGGCAACGAGCTGGCCCAGCCGGTCCCGCTCGGCGGGCTGGATTCGCACGAAGTGGAGCCCGCCCCCGTGGGGCAGGACCCCGTGCACCACCGCGGCCTCCACCGCGATGGGCGCCTGGCCGGGGGTAGCGTGGAGCGTCATCCGGACCAGCGCCCCTTCCGCGAGGGGCGCTTCGGTCTCCACGGTGCACCCGTCGATGGAGATCTCGGTCACTCGCCCGGGAGCGGCGCCGGCCTCGCCGGTGAGCATCACCGGCACGCTGAGGGACAAGCGCTCGTACTCGCGCCGCTCCTCGGGCAGCCGCGTGTAGCGGCGACGCCAGCGGAGCGCGAGAAAGCGGCGGCCGCAGGCCTGGCAGCGGAACGGGTAGACGTAGACGAGGCTCAGGAGCTGCTCGGAGACGCCGTTACGGTGGGAGCGGCGCACGACGCGGCCCAGACACGTCGGGCAGCTCAGATCGTCGCCGACCCCCGCGCTCCCCGACAGCGGCCCACTCAGGACTGGACCACCGTGACCACCAGCCCGATGGCGGCCAGGATGTTGCCCGCCCGGACGCACTCCGGCTCGGGTCCGATCTTGACGACTGCTTTACCGGTGTTGTGCACGCGCCAGGCGATGTCCCAGCCCTCCGACTCGGGGCAGCCGATGGCCTTCTGCAGTTGCTTGACCACCTGTTCGAAGGTGTGGCAGTCGCAATTATGGAGAATAGTCATCCAGGGCGGTGCCGCCGCGCCCTCGACCCGATCCTCGACGTCCTCGGCCGGGAGCGTGTGCTCGGCCATGGTCATACAACCCCCTGACCTCGCCAGCTACGTTCCGAGATTATCGCACCGTCGCGGGCGCTGTTGGCGAGGCCCTTGCTTCCTGGCGAGTTTACAATGGGTGTGATGTCGCTGGACGAGCCAGTACTGAGGTTGCAGCGGCTGGTCGATCGTCTGGCTCGGCGCCTGCGGCTGGGTTCGGCGCCCGAGACCGGTCGGCGGCGGCGTCTCCTCATCGTGCAGATCGACGGGCTGTCCCGATCCGTGCTCGAGCAGGCCCTGGCCGGGGGCCGCATGCCCTTCCTGCGCCGACTGCTCGAGCGTCACGCGCACCGACTCATGCCGATGTGCGTGGGGCTGCCGAGCTCTACCCCGGCGTTCCAGATGGCCGCGATGTACGGGGTGCGGCCCGATATCCCTGGCTTCCACTACCACGACAAGCGCCGGCGGAGCGACGTCTATTTCCCCCGCGGCGGCGACGCGGCGTGGGTCGAGGCCGCCCACGCGGGCGGGCGGCTGGGTATCCTGGCCGGCGGCAGCGCCTATGGCTGCGTCTTCACGGGCGGCGCGGTCAACAACCTGTTCAGCTTCGCCATGATGAAGCGGCCCACCGGAGACGGCCTCCTGCGGGCCGTCTCGGCCTTCGTCGTCCTCATCTGGGTGATGGTCAAATGTCTGGTCCTGACCGGCGTGGAGATCGTACGGGCGCTGCTCCGCCTGGTGGCCGACCCCGTGGGAGAGAGCGCGCGGGGCTGGAAGTGGCTCGGCCTGAAGATCACCATGTCCGTCTGGCTGCGGGAGCTGTTCACGCTGGTGACCTCGCGGGATCTCTACGCCGGTGTCCCTGCGATCTACGTCAATTACCTGGACTACGACGTCTTCGCCCACGCCTTCGGGCCGCGCGACCGGCGGGCCCTGCAAGCGCTGCGGTGGGTGGACCGCTCGATTCACCATCTGTGGCGGGTGGTCCGCCGCGTTCCCGGGCATCGCTATGACCTCTACGTGCTCTCCGACCATGGCCAGACCGCCTCGGTGCCCTATCAGGCGATCGCCGGCGGTCGCCCCTTCGAGCGCGTGTTCTTCGAGGATCTGCTGCCCGCCGGCGCCACCGAGCTCAGCCCGGCCCACCCGGGCCGCCGGCGCCTGGCCAGTGGCATCAAGGCCTTCCGGCGGCAAGGGGCTCCGGGGCTGTTCCAGCGATTCATGAACTACCTCGAGCATGATTTCGCCTGGATCCTGGGGGAGACGCCGGAGGCGCGCCAGCAGGGAGGCGTGCGAGTCATTGCCGCCGGCCCTAACGCGTTCGTGTACTTCCTCGACGACGATCAGGCGCTCACCCTGGAGCAGATCGAGCAGCGGTTCCCCGGGCTGGCCGACGAGGTGTCCCGCAGCGGCGGCATCGGCTTCGTGCTGGCCCGATCGGCGGCGGGGCCGGTCTGCCTCTGGCGAGGCAAACGCTACGTCGTGGCCGACGAGCTTTCCGGTCCCCTGGCCGGGCGGGACGACCGTGGGCTCGTCGCCCAGGCCATCCGGGACCTCATGGCCATGCCCAGCGCCGGTGACCTCGTGATCTATGGCAACGACTCGCCCGACGGGACCGTGTCCTACGTGCCCGAGGTGGGGGCCCATGCCGGGCCGTCAGCCGACGAGATCCACACCTTCATCGTCAGCCCGCCCGGTCGGTCGCCGGCCTCGCCCATCACGCATCCCACGCAGCTCTACGCCCACTTCATGACCTACCACGAGGACTGAGACGTGCAACTCGTCGTGGCCAGCTACAACATCCACCGCGGTGTCGGGCTCGACCGCCGTCTGGACATCGATCGGATCGCCGACGTCATCGACGAGATCTCGCCGGATCTGATCGGGTTGCAGGAGGTGATCCGCCAGCCCGGGGCGGGCTGGGCTGACCAGGCTGCCCATCTGGCCTCGCGCCTGGGTCTGACCCTGGTGATGGGGGTGGCGCGCCCGCACGCGGACGGCACGTTCGGCAACGCGGTGCTCACCCGGCTGCCGGTGCTCGGGTGGGCCGGCTGCGACCTGTCATGTGACGCGCGGGAGCCCCGGGCCTGCCTGCGCGTGGACCTCGGCGCCAACGGGCGCACGATGCACGTCTTCAATTGCCACTTCGGCCTGGGCCTGCGCGAGCGCCGAAATCAGCTCACGCTCCTGGCCGACTTCATCCGCGCCTCCTCGCGGCTGGAGGGGCCCCGCATCCTGATGGGGGACTTCAACGAGTGGCACCGGGGGCCGGTGACGCGTGGCCTGCGCCGCGAGTTCTCCTCGCCCATGCGGTGGATGCGGCGGACCCATCCGGCGTTCTTTCCGCTGTTCAGGCTGGACCGGATCTACTGGGACGTGGAGCTGGAAGGCGAGGCGTTCCAGGTGCATCGCAGCCGTCGGGCCCGCGTGGCCTCCGACCACCTGCCCGTCGTGGCGCGGCTGCGGGTGCGGCCCAAGCCGCGTACCCAGCACGGGTACGTGAGCGCCGAGGAGCTCCCGCCTCCCGAGTGAGTTACGCGCGCGTGGCCGCGAACGCCGCGACGTAAAAGTCGGGGAACTCGTCGCGGATGCGGATCAGGTCGGGCAGGAATCGCACATCGACGAAGCCGCTGGCCTCCACGAGGCCCGTCCACTGCTCGGGCGTGAGGAACCCGCCGTTGGGGCGGTGGGGCGGGCGGAGCCGGGGGGCCCGGAACGTCTCCATGAGATTGAAGACGAACTCCGGGTAGATCGGGCGCCCGGCGTGGGGCCGCACGCACTCGGAGACGATGAGCCGTCCGCCGGGCGCGAGGCCATCCCGGACCTCGGACAGGGTCGCCTCAAGGTCGTGGGCGACGTGCAGGGTGTTGACGGCGTACACGGCGGTGAAGCTGCCCGGCGTCACGCCCTGCTCGGCGAAGGGCTGGTTCATGTCGAGCCGACTAGAGGTCAGGAAGGCGGCGCCCGGGAATCGGTGTTCCAGGACACGCTGGCCACGCCGGAGGAAGTGGGGTACCAGGTCGGTGAAGCGATATTCGCGGATCTCGCGCAGACGGCCGGAATGCTGGAGTTGCGCGAGGAGCGCGGTGGTGCCGCTGGCCAACCCTCCGCCCACCTCGAGGATCGCCCCGCCGCCCGGGGGCAACCACGCCTCGACGGCGGCGGCCCCGACGCGATTATTGATGGCGTACAGACCGTTGTCGTTCGAGAAGTACTCGAGCCAGAGTGGGAGCCGGGCCGGTGAGAACAGGATCTCCTCGCCCGTCCGCTCGCCACGCAGGAAGGCCAGGTAGTCGCGGGCGACGGCTTCGGCCAGCACGTACGAGGGGAGCCACGACGCATCGTGCTCGCGCTGCACTCGGCCCACCGCGGCGGGATCGAGGTCCGGCAGGGCGGCGGGGACCTGGAACCGCAGCCGGCCGTCACCGTCCCTCGACTCGACGAGCCCGCGGGCAGCCAGGTGGCGAAGCAGCCAGTCGATGGCCGTCAGCGACGGTTCGATGGCGAGGCCGGCCCGAGCGACGATCTGGGAGGCGTCACCGGCCTCCCGCGCAGCCGCCTCCAGGCCGGCGCGGCGAGCGACCTGAATCGCCAGCCGGTGGACGTATTCCTCGTACAGGGACGCCGAGCGGCAAAACGAGGCGTCGAACAGCGGCACGAGCGCGCCGGGCAGGACGCGGGCCAGGGCCGTGGCAGCGCGGCTGGCCTCCGCCGAGCCATCCTCGGTGGGATGCGCATGGCTCGTGGTCTCACTCACCGAAGGGGCTCCAAATATTGAAAAAATTGAACCAGTGCGTCGGTCTCTCTCGGACGACATCCTCCAGGTGAGCCACCCAGTCGCCCAGGGCGTCGCGCTCGTGTCCCGGCGTGACGCGAAGGGACCCCGGCACGATGACCTGATATCGGTAGTTCTCGCCCAGGATGCAGAAGGCCGGCACGATCGGCACGCCGACGGCACCGGCGAGCCGGAAGGGGCCCAGGGGAAAGGGCGCTGGCTGCCCGAAAAAGGGGACGAGGGCATCGCCCCGGGTGCCGAGCGCACGGTCGCCTTGCAGGGCCACGACCTCACCACGGCGCAGGGCAGCCATCAGCGTCAGCGAGACCGTGGGGCGCGAGCGGGTGACGAAGTGAACACCGTCGCCGTTGCGCCGCAGCCAACGCTCCAGCGCCCGACCTTCTTCCTCGGCCACCACCACATGCGTGGCCCGCGCCGCGCGGCGGGCCAGCAGCCGACCGGCCAGCTCCCAGTTGCCGACGTGCGCCGTCAGCGAGATCACTCCGCCGTCGAGGCCGACAACCCGGTCGGCCCCACTCACCGAGCTGACCAGCGCCGCCAGCCGGTCGGCGGGCTGTCGATTCGTGGAGACGAGGTCGCTGAAGCACATCGCGAACTCGTGGAAGACCTCGCGGGTGAGCGCGTCCAGCCGGGACCCCGTCGCTCCCGTCACCCGGCCCAGGGTCGCGCGCACCACCCCGCGCTCGACGGTGAGCAGGCGCGAGGCGAGGGAGCCGAGTCCTCGGGCCAACCGCAGGCGCAGTGGGCGCGGCAGGCGGCCCAGCGCCGCGGCCAGGCGGTAGAGCTCGGCCCGGTTATACGGGTGAGAGTACCAGCGCGGTCCCGTGTCCGGGGCAGTCGCCCCCGAACCGGAAGGGGCGATCACGGTCTGCCGACACCCGCCGCGGGCAGCCCCTTGTGGCCCAGGTATTCGCTGAGCAGCCCGAAGCGGACGGTGGGGCTCACCACCTGGAATCCGGCGTCCGCCATCGCCGTGACGATCGTGTTCGCGGGAACCAGATGCTCGACGGTGTCCCAGCAATACCGCATGAGGGTCTGGGCCTCGCGGCGATTGGACAGCGCACGGGCGACGAGGGGCCCCAGGCGGTTGACATGGAACCGTCCCAATCCACGACCCAGGCGCGAGCGAGGCCTGGCGAAGTCCAGGATCAGCAGGGTGCCGCCGGGACGCAGCACGCGGAAGTATTCCCCGAAGGTGTGCTTGAGGTCCGAGACATGGCGTAGCGCATACCCCATGCTGACGAAGTCGAACTCGCCCTGACGGAAGGGAAGCTGCTCGGCGATACCCTGGACGAGCGGGATGCGGAGCTTGCGCCGGGCCTCGGCCAGCATGCCGGGGCTGGGATCGACGCCGACCACACGGCCTGCCGGCCCCACCAGGCTCACCGCCGCCCCGGCGACAGCGCCTGTCCCCACGGCGACGTCGAGCAGCCGGGCTCCCGCCCGCAGCCCCACGCGGTGGAGGATCCAGCGCCGGTACCACACCCCCCAGCCCAGGGCCATGATGCCGTTGATGCGGTCGTAGTGCTTCGCGGTTCCGTCGAACATGGCGGTGAGGAAGCGGCGGCGCTGGGCCTCGTCGTCGTAGTAGCCGGGCAGGATGGGATGGGGCTTCAAGCCTGGCCGGCCAGCTCGAGCGCGGTCCGCAACAGGGTGTTGGCGCCGTGCTCGATGTCGTCCATGGGCGTGAACTCCTCCTCACAGTGGCTGCGGCCGTTACGGGAGGGCACGAAGATCATTCCGGCCGGCCCGATGGTCGCCATGTATTGCGCGTCGTGGCCGGCGCCGGACCGGATCCTCCGGTAGCGAGCGCCAGCGGCCCGGGCGGCCCGCTCCACCGCGTCGACCACGCTGGGGTCGAACGGCGTGTCGGGCACCCGCCAGTAGTGTTCGAGCTCCCCGCGTACCCCCTCGCGCTCGCAGGCCTCGCGCACCACGCGCTCCAGCATGGGACGGGCGCGGTCCAGCGTGGCGTCGCGGGGATCGCGAATGTCGATCGAGAGCACCACGCGCCCGGGGATGGCGTTGACGATGTTGGGCTGCACGGTGAGGTTGCCCACGGTCGCCACGGTGTCGCCCCCTAGCTCGCGGGCGATGCGGCGGACGCTGGTGACCACTTCGGCGGCGGCCACCAGGGCATCGTGGCGGATCCGCATGGGCGTTGGTCCGGCGTGGTCCTGCACACCGTGGATCGTCAGGCGCGACCACGAGATGGCCACGATGCCTTCCACGACGCCGACCGACAGGCCTTCTTCCTCCAGAAACGGGCCCTGTTCGATGTGCAATTCGAGATAGGCGCGCAGGGGCCGGGCCACGCAGGGCTCCGCGCCCAGGTAGCCGATCCGCTCCAGCTCGTCCCCGAGACGAAGGCCGTCCTTGTCGCGCGCGTTGTAGGCGTCCTCCAGGGGGATCTTGCCAGCCATGACGCCACTGGCGATCATCGCCGGCTGGAAGCGGGCACCTTCCTCGTTGGTAAAGATGACCAGCGTGAGCGGATGACGCGTGCGCACGCCGTGATCGTCGAGGGCGCGGATCACCTCCAGGCCGCACAGCACGCCGAGCTGGCCGTCGTACTTGCCGCCCGTGGGCACGGAGTCCACGTGCGAGCCCACCATCACCGGCGGCAGCGCGTCGGCCCCGGCCCGCTCGCCGAAGATGTTGCCCATCTGGTCAACGCGGACACGCAACCTGGCCTCCCGCATCCAGGCCACCATCTGGTCGCGGGCACGCTTGTCGTCATCGCTGAGGGCCAGGCGGGTCAGTCCACCGCGCGGGGTCTCGCCGATCCCGCCCAGCTCCTGGATGGACTGCTCCAGACGGCGGCGGTTGATCTTCATCTCTCAGTCCTATAACGCAAGCGGGGCCCCCCGTCCAGGTAAGGCTATGGTCTTACGCCGCCGCGGGACGACGAGGTCACCGAAGCGCTCGGTTCGGTGGCGGTCGTGCTCGCGGGCGGTCAGCGCGGCGGCGATGGCGTCGCGCTCGTCCTGGTCGAGACGTCGGGGCACGCCGGCCAGGGGCAGGCCGCGCAGCGCGGCCCTGGACCACGCCGATCGCGGGGCCCGGCCCCGGGGTCCGTACCAGCGCGTCCACGAGGCGGTGGGGAAGCACTCGATGGCGGCAAGCCCGGCGGCGGTCAACCCCCGGTACAGCGCGAGCCCGTTCAGGATCCAGGCATAGTACGGACTCGTGTTCAGCCGGAGCCGGTCGGGCGTGTAGCGCAAACCGCAGATTCCGGCGCGGGCGAAGGCGCGCTCGCACGGCCGCGACCGCTCGCCGTCGGGCGCCGGCCGCAGCGGGC
>JBOHPM010000078.1:0-9837 GCA_050731715.1 Candidatus Rokuibacteriota bacterium | reverse complement strand
TGGGCGCCACGCGCTGGCAGACGGCGCTGCGCATCGTGCTGCCCACGGCGAGCCCGGGGATCTTCTCGGCCGTCATGATCGGCTTCGGTCGCGCGGTGGGCGAGACCATGATCGTGCTGATGGCCACGGGGAACACGCCGGTCATGGACTGGTCGATCTTCAGCGGCTTCCGGGCGCTGTCCGCCAACATCGCCGTGGAGCTGCCGGAGGCGCCCGAGCAAGGCACCCTCTTCCGCGTCCTCTTCCTGGCCGCGTTTCTCCTCTTCTGCCTGACCTTTGCCGTCAACACGATCGCCGAGCTGGTCCGGCTGCGGCTCCGGCGGAAGTACCGTTACCTGTGAAACCCTTCTGGCGTAGCGGGGAACCGTTCATCTGGCTGACCGGCGGCGCGCTGGCCATCGCCCTGCTCATGGTGTCGGGCCTGGTGGGGATCATCCTGGTGAACGGGCTCGGCTTCTTCTGGCCGGCCAGCGTACTGCGGGCCACGCTGGACGACGGCACCGTGCTGACCGGGCACACGGTCGATCGGGAGCGGGTGCCGGGGCGGGCCGGCGAGTTCCGCATCAAGATGCAGGTCGGCAACCGGGACCTCTACGGCGCCGACTTCGTCTGGGTCGACGAGACCCGGGTCGTCGCGCGCGCGTATCCCCAGGACGTGGCCGTCATCGAACGGACAGAGTGGGGGCTGCTCATCGGCACCATCCGCGAAGTCCGTGAGGGCGAGCGCGCGGTGGCCACGGGGCCGGCGGCGTGGGCGGAGGCTGACCGGCGCCTGCCCGAGGCCCGCCAGGCTCGCCGGGCCATCCGCACGATCGAGAAGGGCGCCATCGGCACCATCAACTACGCCCAGGAGCAGGCGCGGCTTCGGCTCCGGGGCCTCGAGCTCAAGGGCATCATCACGGGGGACCGTGTGGAGGCCCTCCAGCAGGAGGTCGCCGCGCTGCAAGAACGCTATACGGTGGAAACGGCCCGACTAGCCGCGCTGCGCCAGCAGGCCACGGCGAGCCTGATCGTCGAGGCGGACCAGGGCAAGAAGAAGCCGCTGCCGCTTGCCGAGGTCGTCGACGTCTATTTCCCCAACCAGATGGGCTTGGGCGCCAAGGCCGGCCACTACGTCGCCAAAGTGTGGGGGTTCGTGTCCGATGATCCGCGGGAGTCGAACACCGAGGGCGGCGTGTTTCCGGCCATCTTCGGCACCGTCATGATGGTGATGATCATGTCCATCGTGACCACCCCGCTGGGCGTGCTGGCCGCCTTCTATCTGCGGGAGTACGCCCGGCAGGGCCCCTTCGTGAGCGCCGTGCGCATCGCGGTGAACAACCTCGCCGGCGTGCCTTCCATCGTGTTCGGGGTCTTCGGGGTCGGGTTCTTCATCTACTTCGTGGGGGGCACGATCGACCAGCTGTTCTTCGCCGATGCGTTGCCCACGCCGACCTTCGGCACCGGCGGCATCCTGTGGGCGGGGCTCACGCTGGCCTTGCTCACCATTCCGGTGGTGATCGTGGCCACCGAGGAGGGCCTGGCCGCCATCCCCGGGGGCATGCGCGAGGCCTCGCTGGCGCTGGGCGCCAACAAGCTGGAGACCACGGTGCGGGTGGTGCTGCCGGCGGTCATGCCGTCGATCCTCACCGGCCTCATCCTGGCCATGGCGCGGGCCGCCGGCGAGGTGGCGCCCCTCATGCTGACCGGGGTGGTCAAGCTGGCACCGTCACTCCCGGTCGACGGCTTCTGGCCCTTCCTCCACCTCGACCGGAAGTTCATGCACCTCGGGTTCCACATCATCGACGTCGGCTTCCAGTCGCCCAACGTGGATGCCGCCCGCCCGATGGTCTTCACCACGACGCTCTTGCTGCTGGGCATCGTCGTGCTCATGAATCTCTTCGCGATCGCGCTCAGGAATCGGTTGCGCCGCAAGTACGTCCTTGTGGGAATCTAGGGAGGAGCCATGGTCGCCAACGTCCAGATGACGGCGAGCCTCAACCCCCACGCGGGCGCCGCGTCCCTGCTCGAGCCGCCCATGGTGGAGATCGAGCGGCTCTCCCTGTGGTACGGTGCCAAGCAAGCCCTCCGGGACGTCTCCATGACCGTGCCCAAGCATCGGATCACCGCCTACATCGGGCCCTCGGGCTGCGGCAAGACCACCCTGCTGCGCTGCCTCAATCGTATGAACGATCTTGTGGACGGCGTCCGGATCGCCGGAACCATCCGCATCGGGGGCACCGACATTCACGACGCGTCGCTCGAGGTGACCGAGCTCCGCAAGCGCGTGGGGATGGTCTTCCAGAAGTCCAATCCGTTCCCGAAGTCGATCTTCGAGAACGTCGCCTACGGGCCGCGTACCCTGGGAGTCCGAAACCGCGACGATCTGGCCGGCATCGTCGAGCGTAGCCTGCGGGCCGCCGCCCTGTGGGACGAGGTCGAAGACCGCCTGCACGAGTCGGCCCTGGGCCTCTCCGGAGGCCAGCAGCAACGACTCTGCATCGCCCGGGCCATCGCCGTGGAGCCCGACGTGCTGCTGATGGACGAGCCGTGCTCGGCCCTGGATCCGATCGCCACCGCCAAGATCGAAGAGCTCATGCTGGAGCTCAAGGCCAGCTACACCATCGTGATCGTGACCCACAACATGCAGCAGGCGGCGCGGGTGAGCGATTACACGGGCTTCATGCTCCTGGGGGAGCTGGTGGAGTTCGGGGTCACGCGGGCGCTGTTCACCAACCCTCGGGACAAGCGCACCGAGGACTACATCACCGGACGGTTCGGGTAATCCCATGCAGCGGCACTTCCACGAAGAGCTGGACGGCCTCAAGCAGACGCTCCTGGCCATGGGGGCGCTGGTCGAGGATCAGATCCGCCGGGTGATGCGCGCCCTCATCGAGCGGGATGGCGCGCTGGCCCAGGACGTCATCGACCGCGACCGCCAGGTCAACGCCTACGACGTCGAGGTCGACGAGAAGTGCGTGGAGCTGCTGGCCCTGCACCAGCCGACGGCCGGCGACCTGCGCTTCATCACCACGGCCATGAAGATCGTGACCGATCTCGAGCGCATCGGGGATCAGGCCGTGAACATCGCCCAGCGCGCCATCGAGCTCAACGAGGAGCCCCAGCTCAAGCCCTACATCGACCTGCCCCGGATGGCCGAGAAGGCCCAGCGCATGGTCAAGGAGGCGCTGGACGCCTTCGTGGCCCGCGACACCGAGCTGGCCCGGCAGGTGTGCGGCAAGGACGAAGAGGTCGACGGGATCAAAGAGCAGATCTTCCGCGAGCTGCTGACCTATATGATGTCGGACCCCAAGACCATCCCCCGGGCCATTCGGCTCATGCTCGTCTCCCGCTTCCTGGAGCGGGTGGCCGACCACGCCACCAACATCGCCGAGATGGTGATCTATATGGTGGAGTCGAAGATGGTCCGCCACACGCTGGCGTGAGCCGGACGCCCGAACCATGAGGTTCGCGAAGCCCCGGGCGGTATACTCGTAGACGTGCCCGAATCCCGCCGGTATCAGCTTCAGAGCGAAGCCGCCAATCGCCTGATCCTCGAGCTGCTGGACGCCCTCGGCGTTCCGCCAGAACGGCGGGTCTGGGTCCAGCACATGCTGACGACCGTGCTCAAGCTGCACGAGGACGGCGCCTCCACCGGGGACCTCAAGATCACCAACGCCGCCCTCAAGGAAATCCGCTACGCCTACAAGGTCTTCGCGCCCTACCGGGACGTCCGCAAGGTGACCGTCTTCGGCTCCTCGCGGACGGCTCCCGAGGAGGCCGCCGCCGCGGCGGCCCGGCAATTCGGCCAGCGCATGGTCGGGCAGGGGTGGATGGTGGTGACGGGAGCCGGCGCCGGGATCATGGGCGCGGCCCAGGAGGGCGCGGGCGGCGAGCGGAGCTTCGGGCTGAACATTCGCCTGCCGTTCGAGCAGGAGGCCAACCCCTGGATCGCCGCCGACCCCAAGCTCATCACCTTCAAGTATTTCTTCACCCGCAAGCTCTTTCTGGTGAAAGAGGCCAGCGCGGTCACGCTGTTCCCCGGGGGCTTCGGCACCATGGACGAGGCGTTCGAGCTCCTGACCTTGATGCAGACGGGCAAGTCCACCATCGTTCCGGTGGTGCTGGTGGAGACGGGGCCCAAGCCCTATTGGCGGATCTGGAACCGCTGGATCGCCGCCACCCTGGTCGAGCGCAAGCTCATCGAGCCGGAGGACTGCTCGTTCTACCGCATCGTGGACAGTGCCGAGGAGGCGGTGGACGAGATCCTCGCGTTCTACCGGGTCTTCCACTCCAGCCGCATCGTCGGCGAGAACCTGGTCTTCCGTCTCCAGCGGGCGCTCGGCGAGGATGAGCTGGCGGCGGTGCAGCGGCAGTTCGAGGACATCCTCAAGGGACGCGTGGATCAGACGGTGGGGCCGACGCTGCCCGAGCAGGACGAGTTCCCCACGCTGCCGCGGCTCATCATGCCCTTCAACCGGTCGGCCTATGGCCGCCTGCGCCAGCTCATCGACTTCGTCAACAACCTCGGCGGCCCGGGCAACCGGGCACCCAGTCCCCCCAGCCCCGGTCTCGAGCGGCCCTAGAGGGGCGCGGCCGCCGGTCACTCCGGCTCCGGCCGCTCCTGGCTCGTCTGGCACTCCGTGCAGATCCAGGTGCGAATCACGACCTTGGTCTGGTCATCCCGCCGGAGGATCCAGGGAATGAACGTGCGCCGGCCGCAGCGGGGGCAGGGCTCGACCTGAGCTCCCGGCGGCACCTCGGACGGCAACCACGGAATCTTGGCCGGCATCGCGGGCGATCGTACCACCTCAGCGCTTGAGCCTGGCGTCAAACAGCCAGAGCCACTGGTCACCCCGGGCCGCGTACTCGACGGTCCTGGCGATCGCCAGTGTGTCGAACTCGTGGAACAGGAAGATGCTGGGGCTCTCCTCCTTGAGTAGTCGCTGGACCTGGGCGTAGGTCCGTCGGCGCAGGTCCGGGTCGAGCGTGAACCGGCCCTGATCGATCAGCTGGTCCAGGCCGTCGACGCGCGTGTACCACTTGCCCACCCATCCATCCGGTCCCGTGTGGTAGAGCGGATGGAGGACGGCGTCGGCGTCGAAGATCGAATAGGAGCCCCAGGCGCCGTAATACCCGTGCGTCGCCTTCCCCTCGCCCTGGAAGAACCGGGTCCAGGCGGTGTCCGGGTCCCACGTGCGCGCCGTGGCCTTGAAGCCTGCGGCCGTGAGCATCTTGGCGATGGACTCGAAGACCGGGCGGGCTTCCCCGAAGGCGCTGTGCAGCGTGATCTCCACGCCGTTGGGGTAGCCGGCCTGGACCAGCAACTCGCGGGCCCGCCTGGGATCGTACGGGTAGGGGGTGACCGCGGAGTCGTACCCGAAGGCCGACGGGTGCACGACGGTCGGCACGACCCGGCCCAGGCCGGCTGGCAGCTTCCGCAGGAGGGCGTCCCGGTCGATGGCGTAGTTGGCCGCCTGGCGAACGGCCCTCTGGTCGAAGGGCGCCGTGCGCATGTCGAGCTGGACGTAGTGGGTGCGGAGGATCGCTGCCGCGCTCACGTGGGTCTGGGTGTGAGCGCGCAGGTCGGGCAGGACGGCGCTGGGGACGTTGCGGACGATGTCGACGCCGCCCCTCTTCAGCTCGCTCACCTGGGTGGCGATCTCCGGAATGATCCGGAAGGTCAGGACCCGGAAGGCCGGCCGGCCGCGCCAGTGGCCGTCGAACGCCTCCAGGCGGATGTGCTGCCCGCGCTTGAACTCGGCGAGCTTCCAGGGGCCGGTGCCGACCGGGGCTGACTCGCCGAACGCCTCGTCGCCCACGCGCTCCACGTGCTGCTGGGGCACGATCGGGAAGAGGACCAGGCGCTCGAGGAGGAGGGGAAACGGCCGGTCCGTGACGATGTGGATGGTGTCCGGACTCATGACCCGCACGGTCCTGATAGCCCGGAGGTTGTCGTACTGGGGCGAGCGCTTGAGGGGATCGAGGACCCGCTCGAAGGAGTACTTCACGTCCGCGGCCGTCATGACGGCGCCGTTGTGGAACTTTACCCCCTCGCGCAGCTTGAACTCCCACACCGTCTCGTTGAGCGTCTTCCACGACACGGCCAGGGAGGGCTCGTATTCGAGGCGGGCGTTCCGGTGCAGGAGCGAATCGAACATGTTGATGCCCACGAGGATCCCCACCCACTCGTATTGCATGTGCGGGTCGAGGGTGGAGGCGTGGGAGACGAGGGCCACCACCAGAGTGTCTTTGGCTCGTCCCGGAGCGGGCTGCGCCGAGGTCGGCGTCGCCACCGCTATCAGGAATGCCAGGGCCAGCCCCAGCGTCCGCAGCCAGATCATCGCTCCACATCATGGGGCCGACGGGGCGGCCGCCCCTAATCCCACGTTCGTGGGCGGCCCGCCGGCCCCGCGCGGTACAATGACGCCATGCGGCGCTTCCGGGTGGGCCTGGCCCAGATCAACCCCACCGTCGGGGACCTCGAGGGCAACGTCCGGAGGATCACGGACACGATCGCGGAAGGTCGGCGGCTGGGGTGCCGGCTGCTGGCCTTCCCCGAGCTGGCCCTGACCGGCTACCCGCCCGAGGACCTCGTGCTCAAGCCCGCGTTCATCGAGGCCAACCTCCGCAGCCTGGAGGAGGTCGCCCGGGCCAGCCGGGGCCTCAGCGTCATCGTGGGCTTCATCGACCGCCGGGACGACGTCTTCAACGCGGCGGCGGTGCTACACGACGGCGCCCGCGCCGGCGTCTACCACAAGCGCTACCTGCCCAACTACGGCGTGTTCGACGAGAACCGGTATTTCCAGGCGGGCACCGAGGCGCCGGTCTTCGCGCTGGACGACGTCACTTTCGCGGTGAACATCTGCGAGGATCTCTGGTACCCGTCGGGCCCGACCGCGGCCCAGGCGCTGGCCGGCGCCGAGCTGATCGTCACCATCAACGGCTCGCCGTACCACGCGGGCAAGGCGCACTTCCGGGAAAAGATGGTGGCCACCCGGGCCGCCGACGAGGTCGTATGCCTGGCCTTCCTCAATCTGGTCGGGGGCCAGGACGAGCTGGTCTTCGACGGCAGCAGCCTGATCGTCAACGAGCGCGGGGACGTGGTGGCCCGGGGCCGCGCCTTCGAGGAAGATCTGGTGGTCGCCGATCTCGACCTCGACGCCGTGTTCCGCGCGCGCCTGCACGACTCCCGCCGCCGCAAGGAGAAGCTGCAGGCCTCGGGGGCCGAGCGGCGCATCGTGCTGCCGGGCCTGCCCGCGCCGGCCACGCCGGCGTTGCCGCCCCGCGAGGTGCCGGTCCTGGGGCGGATCGCGGAGATCTTCCGGGCCCTGGTGCTGGGCACGCACGACTACGTGCGCAAGAACGGCTTCAAGCGGGTGGTCATCGGACTCTCGGGCGGCATCGACTCCTCCCTGGTCGCAGCCATCGCGGTGGAGGCGCTGGGCCGCGAGAACGTCGCCGGCGTCACCATGCCCTCGCCCTACTCCTCGGCGGGGACGCGGGGCGACGCGCGCCGGCTGGCCAAGAATCTCGGGATCGAGTTCCTGACCCTGCCCATCACCCCGGCGTTCCGCGCCTTCCGGCGCATCCTGGCCCGTCCCTTCAAAGGGCTCAAGGAGGACGTGACCGAGGAGAACATCCAGGCCCGCGTCCGGGGCACCCTGCTCATGGCCCTCAGCAACAAGTTCGGCTGGCTCGTGCTGACCACCGGTAACAAGAGCGAGATCGGCGTGGGTTACTCCACGCTTTACGGCGACATGGCGGGCGGCTTCGCGGTGATCAAGGACGTGCCCAAGACGCTGGTCTACGAGCTGGCCCGTCACGCCAACGAGCGTGCCGGCCGCGCGGTCATCCCCGAGAGCGTCTTCACCCGGCCGCCCTCGGCGGAGCTGCGTCCGGGCCAGACGGACCAGGACACCCTGCCTCCCTACCCCGAGCTCGACGCGATCCTTGAAGCCTACGTGGAGCAGGACGAGAGCGTCGCCGACATCGTGGCCCGCGGCTTCGCGCCCGAGACCGTGCGCCGGGTCGTGCACATGGTGGACGCCAACGAGTACAAGCGCCGCCAGGGTCCCATCGGGGTCAAGATCACGCCGCGCGCCTTCGGCCGCGACTGGCGGTTGCCGATCGTGAACCGCTTCCGCCAGATCTGATTTTCCCTGCGAAACCTGATTCTTAGCTTGGCGGGGGGCACGAGACGCGCCCCCCGCCAAACCTCCCCCATTTGCGTGAGGTGCGACGACGCTCGCCGTCTCCCTAGCCGGGGACGCCTTCCATCTGGAGCGCATAGAGGCGGCGGTAGAGGCCGTCGCGGGCGAGGAGCTCGTCGTGACGGCCGACCTCGGCGATCCGTCCCTCGTGCACGACGACGATCCGATCCGCGCTGCGGACCGTGGCTAGCCGGTGGGCGATGACGAGCACGGTCCGGCCCCGCATGAGCTCGGCCAGCGCCTGCTGGACCATGAACTCACTCTCGGCGTCCAGGTCGGAGGTTGCCTCGTCGAGGACCAGGATGGGCGGGTTCTTGAGGAAGGCCCGGGCGATGGCGATGCGCTGCCGCTGGCCACCGCTGAAGCGGACGCCGCGCTCGCCCACCAGCGTCTGATAGCCGTCGGGACAGGCCAGGATGAAATCGTGGGCGTGGGCCAGGCGGGCCGCCCGGGCCACCTCGTCGGAGGACGCGTCCAGACGGCCGTAGGCGATGTTGTAGTGGATGGACTCGCTGAACAGGAAGGTCTCCTGGGTGACGATCCCGATCTGCTCTCGGAGCGAGGCCTGGGTGACGTCGCGGATGTCGTGATCATCGATGAGGATGCGGCCGGCCGTGACGTCGTGGAAGCGGGGCAGCAGGTCCATCAGAGTGGACTTGCCGGCGCCGCTCATGCCCACGAAGGCCACCGTCTCGCCCTGGCGCACGGTGAGCGCGATGTCGGTGAGGGTGAGCTCCTCGGCGTCGGCATACCGGAAATCGACCCGGTCGAAGACGATGTCGCGCTCGAAGTCCGCCAGCACCACCGCGCCGGGCTTGTCGGCGAAGGTGGGGGGCCGGTCGATGATCTCGAACACCCGCTCGACCGAGCTCGCGGTCTGCTGAATGGTGTTGAGCGCGCGGGCCAACCGCCGGACGGGGCCGTAGAGCATGATGACCGCCGCGGTAAAGGAGAAGAAGGTGCCGGGGGTCATGTGGCCGTGGATCACCTGATAGCCCCCGTAGAGCATCGCCGCCACGATGCCCAGCGCCGCCGCCACCTCCATGAGCGGCTCGGTGATCTCGTCGGCCCGCACGTTCTTGAGCGACAGACTCAGCAGCCGCTCGTTGAGCCGATCGAAGCGCTGTCGCTCGTGGCTCTCCCGCCCGAAGGCCTTCACGATCTTGCTTCCGGCGAAGGACTCGTGCAGCAGGACGGCCAGCTGGGCGATGCGCTCCTGGGCCCGCCGGTTGATCGTGTAGAGCTTCTCGCCGATGCGCTTGACGATGATGGCGATCAGGGGAAAGGCGATCAGCGCGGCCAGGGTGAGCAGCCACTCCCGCATGAACATCACCACCAGCAAGGCCACGATCGTGGCCGCCTGCCGCACGACGAGCACCAGGGCGCCCGAGGAGACCCTGGCCAGCCGGCCCACGTCGCTCAGGATGCGCGACATGAGATCGGCAGAGTGCAGGTCGGCAAAAAATGCCAGCGGCATGCCCTGGATGTGGGTGTAGAGGTCGTGGCGGAGGCCCGCCACCACCCGCTCGCCCACCGAGGCCATCAGGTAGGCCTGTAAGTAGCGGGCGGTGGCCTTGATGATGTACACCGCCACCAGAGCCAGGGGGATCAGCTTCAACATCAAGAGGTCGCGCTTGATGAAGAT
>JBOHPM010000077.1:0-9877 GCA_050731715.1 Candidatus Rokuibacteriota bacterium | reverse complement strand
CTAATTACCGGGCTCAGGCTGGGTCAGTATAGCCCGGCCGCACCGCCCGGTGCAACGCCGGCACGGGTCGGCGGCACCAGTTTCCCGCTCAGAAAGGACCACGCGATGCCACCGACCGTTGTCCTTGTCCTCCTCACGCTCACCGTCGGCCTCCTGGCCGGCCCGCCCACCGGCTACACCGCCGAGGTGGTCGTGTACTCGGCCCGGCACTACGGCCAGGAGACGGCGTTCGATGCCTTCAGCCGCAAGACCGGGATTCAGCTGAAGATCTTCAACGGCAATACCGGCGAGCTCTTCGAGCGTCTCAAGGCGGAGGGCGAGCGGACGCCGGCCGACGTTCTCCTCACCGTGGACGCCGGCAACCTCTGGAACGCGGCCCGCGCGGGCCTGCTGTCCCGCGTCGACTCGCCGGAGCTCCAGGCGAACATCCCGGCGCACCTGCGGGATCCCGAGCAGCGCTGGATCGGCCTGACCGTCCGCGCCCGCACCATCGCCTACAACACCAAGAAGGTGAAGCCGGCCGAGCTCAGCACCTACGAGGCCCTCGGCGACGCCCGCTGGAAGGGGCGCCTCTGCCTGCGCACCTCGAGCTACATCTACAACCAGTCGCTGCTCGCCACCATGATCAAGCGTCACGGCGAGCCCCGGACGGAGGCGATCGTGCGGGGATGGGTGGCCAACCAGCCCATCCTCATCAACGGGGACACGAAAATCCTGGAATCGCTGGCGGCCGGCCAGTGCGACGTGGGCCTGGTGAATCACTACTACCTGGCCCGCCTGCTCGCCAAGGATGCGAGCTTCCCGGTGGGGATCTTCTGGGCCAACCAGCAGACGACGGGAACGCACGTCAATGTCTCCGGGGCCGGCGTCACCGCGCACGCCAGGCATCGTGCCGAGGCCATCAAGTTCCTCGAGTACCTGTCGAGCCCCGAGGCCCAGCAGATGTTCGCCGATCTGTCCTTCGAGTACCCGGCGAATCCCCAGGCCGCCGTGCACCAGCTCGTGGCCCGCTGGGGCAAGTTCAAGCAGGAGGACAGCAACGTGGCATCGGCCGGGGAATACCAGGCCGCGGCCACGCGGCTGGCCGATCGCGCGGGCTACAAGTAGTCGGTCACATGGGGGCGGTGCGGGCCAGCGCCCGCGCGGTCGCAGTCCGACGGACGGGCCCGCTCCCGCTCTCACCGTGGACGGTCGTGGTCACGCTGGTGGCGCTGGCCCTGGCGGTGCCGATCGTCGCCGTGCTCTCCTCTCTGACCCGACCACGGCTGGAGGTGTGGGAGCACCTCTGGCAGACACAGCTCGGCGAGCTCGTCACCAACACCGTGCTCCTGCTCGTGGGCGTGGGCACGGGAACCCTCGTCGTCGGCACCACCCTGGCCTGGCTCATCGTCGGCTTCCGGTTCCCGGGCCGGGGCGTGTTCGAGTGGGCGCTGATGCTCCCCCTCGCCGTGCCCGCCTACGTGATCGGCTTCGCCTTCCTGGGCCTGTTCGACTACGCCGGGCCCGTGCAGTTGGCCCTGCGCCGGAGCCTGGGTGAGGCGGCCCGGCTCCCCGAGCTTCGTTCCTACGCCGGCATCGTCTCCGTGATGACGCTCGTCTTCTACCCGTACGTCTACCTGCTCGCCCGGGCCGCCTTCCGCGAGCAGGGGGCGGCGACCATGGAGACCGCGCGCAGCCTCGGCCACACGCCCCTGCGGGTCTTCTGGGAAGTGATGCTGCCCATGGCCCGGCCCTCGTTGGTGGCCGGGGTCTCGCTGGCCATGATGGAGGCGCTCGCCGATTTCGGCACCGTGGCCACGTTCGGGTATCGCACGTTGACGGAGGGGATCTATCGGGTATGGCTCGGGATGTTCGAGCGGGAAGCGGCGATTCAGCTCGCCAGCCTGCTGCTCCTGTTCGCCGCCCTCCTGTTGGCGCTCGAGCGCGCGCTCCGCGGCCGCGCGCGCTTCGTGCAAAGCCACCGCCGCGGCCCTGGCATCATCCCCCGCCCGCTCCGGGGCTGGCGCGCCGGCGCCGCGACGCTAGCGTGCGCGCTGGTGCTCGGGGTGGCGTTCGTGCTGCCGGTCGTCCAGCTCCTGGTCTGGGCGCGCGAGGGCGCGGTGGCCGGTCGCCTCCCCTACGGTCGGCTGCTCGCCAACACCCTCGTCCTGGCCTCGCTCGCCGCAGCCATCACGGCCGTGCTCGCGCTCGTACTCGTCTACGCCGCTCGCCTGCACCCCTCCCGGGCCGTCCACGCCATCACCCGCTTCGTCTCGATGGGCTACGCCCTGCCCGGCTCGGTCATCGCGGTCGGCGTGCTCATTCCCGTGGCCCTCTTCGATCACGCGCTGGTCGGCGGCCTGGAACGACTCCTGGGACGCTCGCTGGATCTGGTCGTCACGGGCTCGGCGACCGCGCTGCTCTACGCCTACGTCGTGCGCTTCCTGGCCGTGAGCACCCAGACCCTGGAGGCCAGCCTGGGCAAGGTCCCGCCCAGCTTCGACGACGCCGCGCGCTCGCTGGGCGCGGGCGTGCTGGGCACGCTGCGACGCATCCACCTGCCTCTCATGCGGGGCGGCGTGCTCACCGCTCTGGTCCTGGTGTTCGTGGAGACCATGAAGGAGATGCCGGCCACCTTGCTGCTGCGACCGTTCGGCTTCGACACGCTGGCCGTGAGCGTCTGGGAGCGCACGTCGGAGTCGCTGTGGGGCGACGCCGCGGTCCCCGCGCTGACGATCGTGGCCGCCGGCCTGCTGCCCGTGTTCCTGGCCATCCGCCTGAGCGTCGCCCGGGCCGCCCTGGGGGCAGGAAGGCGCGGCGAGGGCGCGTGATACCATTCGCGCCATGGATCAGACCGACTCGGCGCAGCGCATGGCCGAGCTGCGCGAGCAGATCCACCATCACGACTATCTGTACTACGTAGAGGCCCGCCCCGAGCTCGCCGACGCCCAGTACGACGCGCTGGTGCGCGAGCTGCGCGAGCTGGAGGCCGCCTTCCCCGAGCTCGTCACGCCGGACAGCCCCACCCAGCGGGTCGCCGGGCAACCGGTGGAGGCGTTCAGGCCCGTGGAGCACCTCGAGGCAATGCTCTCGCTGGACAACGCCACCACGCCCGAGGACCTCCGCGAGTTCGGGGGCCGTCTGGCCCGCGCGCTGCCCGCGGCGCGCTTCAGCTATGTGGGGGAGCCGAAGATCGACGGGCTGGGCGTGGCCCTGCTCTACCGGCAGGGGCGCTTCGTGCGGGGCGCCACCCGAGGCGACGGCCGCGTGGGGGAAGAGATCACCGCGAACCTTCGCACGATCCGCAGCCTGCCCATGGTGCTGCGGGGGCGGTTGGCGGCCGCCGACGAGGTCGAGGTCCGCGGCGAGGTCTATCTGCCACGGGAGGACTTCGCCCGGCTGAACCGGGCGCTGGAAGAGGGCGGCGAGGCGACGTTCGCAAATCCCCGGAACGCTGCCGCCGGCTCGCTCCGCCAGAAGGACCCCGCCGTCACCGCCCGGCGCCCGCTCACGCTATTCCTCTACCACGTCAGCCGGGCGCGCGAGCTGGGCTTCACCACCTACGCCGAGACGCTGGAGGCGCTGCGCGAGGCGGGGTTCCGCGTGAACCCGCGCATGGAGCGTTGCCCCACCCTCGACCAGGTAGTCGCTTACTGCGCGCGACTGGAGGCCGAGCGTGACGCCCTCGGCTACGACGCCGACGGCGCCGTGGTGAAGGTCGACGATCTGGAGCACCAGCGTCACCTGGGCTCCACCAGTCATCATCCCCGCTGGGCCATCGCCTTCAAGTTCGCCGCGCGCCAGGCCACCACCACCGTCCTGGCCATCGAGGTGAACGTCGGCAAGACGGGCGCGCTCACCCCGGTGGCCAAGCTCGAGCCCGTGGAGCTGGCCGGGGTGACCATTCGCAACGTGAGCCTGCACAACGAGGACGAGCTCCGGCGCAAGGACGTCCGCATCGGGGACACAGTCCTCATCGAGCGCGCCGGCGACGTGATCCCCTACGTCGTCCAGGTGGTGCTGGCCAAGCGCCCGCCCGCCGGCCAGGCCTACGTCTTCCCCGATCGATGCCCGGTCTGCGGCCACCCGGCAGCGCGGCTGCCCGGCGAGGCCCACTGGCGCTGCCTCAACAGCGCCTGTCCGGCCCAGCTCAAGGAGCGCCTCAAGCACTTCGGCTCGCGCGGCGCCATGGACATCGAGCATCTCGGCGAGGCCGCCATCGAGCAGCTCGTGGAGCGCGGCTGGGTCCGCGACTTCGCCGATCTCTACGATCTCACGGCCGCGCGCGTCGCCGCCCTCGCGCGCTTCGCCGAGAAATCGGCGGAGAATCTGGTCCGCGCCATCCAGGCCTCGAAGGACCGGGGCCTGGCGCGGCTGTTGAACGGCCTGGGCATCCGCATGGTCGGCGAGCGGGCGGCCGGGCTGTTCGCGCGCCGGTTCGGGAGCATGGAGCGCCTCATGAAGGCCTCGGCCGAGGAGCTGGCCGAAGTGCACGGGATCGGGCCCCAGATCGCGCAGTCGGTGCGGACGTTCTTCGACGATGGGGCCAACCGCGATGTCATCGAGAAGCTCAAGCAGGCGGGCGTGGCCATGGGCGCCGCCGCCAGCGAGGACGTGGGCCGGCCGTTCGAGGGCAAGACGTTCGTGCTGACCGGCACCCTGTCGAGCCTGCCCCGCGAGCTGGCGCGCGAGCTGGTGGAACAGCGAGGAGGGCGCGTGACGAGCTCGGTGTCGAAGAAGACCGACTACGTCGTGGTGGGTGAGTCTCCGGGGAGCAAGGCCGACGACGCCAGGCGACTGGGTGTGCCCGTGCTCGACGAGGGGGCCTTCCTGGCCCTCGTCGGCCGATGATGCTCCGGGGGCTCCTGGGAGCCGGGCTGGTGGCAGCCGGCGCCGCCGGCTGCCTGGGCGTGACCACAGAGTCCAGCGGGCCGGTCGACGTCACCACGCCGGGCGCCTGGACACCGCTGGCGCCCATGCCGACGCCGCGCCAGGAGGTGGCCGTTGCCCCGCTGGGTGGCCTGATCTACGTCATCGGGGGATTCGGGTCCTCGGGCCGGCCGATGATCACGGTGGAGGCCTACGACCCGGCGACGAACGAGTGGAGCACGAAGGCGCCGCTGCCCGAGGCCACCCACCACCCGGCCGCCGGCGTGGTGAACGGTCGGCTCTTCGTCATCGGTGGCTACACCGGAAGCCGCATGAGCTGGACGGCGGTCCCGACGGTCTACGAGTACGATGCGTCCCGCAACGCGTGGGCGACGCGGGCCCCGCTGCCCACCCCGCGGGGCGCGCTCGCGGCCGCGGTCCTGGGCGGGCGCATCTACGCGCTGGGCGGCAGCGACGGGGGCGCCACGGGGGCCCACGAGGTCTACGACGTCGCGAGCAACCGCTGGACCGCGGCTAACCCGATGCCGACCCCGCGCGACCATCTCGCCGCCGTGGCCTTCCAGGGGCGCGTCTGGGCCATGGGCGGGAGAACGTCGTTCGCGGGCCAGCAGTTCGACAATGTCGAGATCTACGATCCGGGCTCGAATAGCTGGCAGACAGGACCACCCCTGCCCGGCGGGCGTGGCGGCCTCGCTGCCGCGGTCCTGGCCGATCGGATCTTCGTGTTCGGGGGCGAGGCGCCATTCCGGATCTTCAACGCGACCGAGATGTACGAGCCGGCCGGCAATCGGTGGATCGTCAAGTCGCCGATGCCCACGCCGCGGCACGGTATCGGGGCCGCCGTGGTCGGCGGCCGCATCTACGTGCCGGCCGGGGGACACGAGCCCATGATGGCCCCCACCGGCGTCAACGAGGCCTACACGCCGTGACCGTCGCCGGCGTCCTGGCCCTGGTCGCACTCCTGCTCATCGTGCCGGGCCCCCTGCACGCCGAGCGGGCGCGCGACCTCGCCGACCTCGACGATCGGACGAGCGTGCAGGCTCGCCAGCGCGGCGCCCGGGCCCTGGGCCAGAGCGGGACCATGAGCGACCTCCCCGCGCTGGTACGCGCCCTGCGCGATGCCGACCCCGCCGTACGCGCCCTCAGCGAGACGTCCATGTGGGAGATCTGGAGCCGCTCGGGTGACGAGGAGATCGATCGGCTCTTCGCCGTGGGCGTCGAGCAGATGAGCGCGCGCGAGGCCGATGCCGCCCTCCAAACCTTCTCGCGGATCATCGGCCGACGCCCGGACTTCGCCGAAGGGTGGAACAAGCGGGCCACGATCTACTACCTGCTCGGCGAGTACGAGCGCTCGCTGGCCGACTGCGCCGAGGTCATGAGGCGCAACCCCTATCACTTCGGGGCGCTCAGCGGCTACGGCATGATCTTCCTGCGCCTGGCCGAGCCCGAGACGGCGCTGGGGTACTTCGAGCGGGCCCTGGCCATCAATCCCAACCTGGCAGGGGTCGAGGAGGCGGCGCAGGCCCTCCGGCGTCTGCTCGTCGAGAAGCGAAAGAGCACGCTGTGACCCGCACACCTGAGGAGGTGGCCGTGATCGACGCCCTCAAGAAGATCTCCAGCCCGACCGTCGCCAACGCCATCGAGACGTTCAACCTGCGTCCCCGTCAGCAGGGGTTCATGTCGTCCGACATCCGCTGTCTCTTCCCGGAGCTGGGCCCCCTGGTCGGCTACGCGGTGACCGCCCTCATCCGGGCCGAGCCCCAACCGCTTCAGGGTCATCGCGCGAGCACCTTCGGGTGGTGGGAGTACGTGCTGTCGATCCCGGCCCCCCGCGTGATCGTCGTCCACGACCTGGACGACCCGCGCGGCCAGGGGGCCCAGTGGGGGGAGGTGCAGGCCAACATCCACCGGGCACTCGGGTGTGTGGGCGTCGTCACCGACGGCTCCGTGCGCGACCTCGACGAGGTCCGGGCCCTGGGCTTTCAGTTCGCGGCCGCCCACGTCTCCGTCTCCCACGCCTGGGTCCACATGGTGGACTTCGGCCTGCCCATCAAGGTCGGTGGCCTGTGGGTGAGGCCGGGTGACCTGATCCACGGCGACCATCACGGCGTGGTCAGCATTCCGCCGGAGATCGCCGCCAAGATTCCCGAAGGCGTGGCCACGGTCGACGCCGACGAGCGCAAGATCATCGCGTGCTGCCAGGGCCCGGACTTCTCGGCCGACAAGCTCAAGGAGCTCTACAAGCAGATCCGGCCAGGCACGTACTGAGCCCATGGTCATCCGGCCACCGCACCGGGCGGACCTCGCGGTCGTCATGGCGCTGGCCGTGCAAGCCATCGGCCCCGAACGGGCGGGACCGGTGGTCCGCTCGCACGTGGAGCAGCACCACCTGCTGGTCGCCGACGCCGACGACCAGGTGATCGGCGTGCTGGCGTACCGCACCGACTGGTTCCAGTGCACGCTGGTCTCGCTGGTCGGGGTGCGCGAGGACGTCCGCCGCCGGGGCGTGGCCCGGGCGCTCTACAAGGCGGTGGAGCAGATGTCGCCCAGCCCCCGGCTGTTCTCGTCGGCCGAGGAGACCAACGCGCCCGCCATCCGCATGCACACGGCACTGGGGTTCACGCCCTCCGGACACATCGACAACCTGCCGCAGGGCTACCGTGAGCTCCTCTTCTACAAACGGCTGACCCCCTAGGCCAGCGGCGAAAGGAGCGAGGCGTGAGCACGAAGGAGGAGCTGCTGCAGGCGGCGGCCCGCGAGTTTCGGGCCTTCCACGAGGCCGTGCGCGGGCTGAACGAGGCGCAGATGAGCGAGGTGTGGCTGGGCACCTGGAGCATCCGAGAGATCGTGGGCCACATGTCGGGCTGGCACCAGGAGATGGCGCCCGCGCTCCACCGGCTGGCCCGGGGCGAGCGGCCGTTTCCCGAGGGCGTCAGCTACGACGACGTGGATGCCTGGAACGCCCGGTTTGCCGCGGCCGTGAGGGACCGGCCGGGGGCCCAGCTCCTGCTCGATCTCGATCGCTCCCATGAAGATTTCATGCGCGCGGCGATGGCCGTCCCCGGGGAGCGCTTCCAGCCGGGCAAGACCGCGTGGAAGATCGTGGACGGCTCCAGCGCCCACCACTACAAAGAGCACGGCGACCAGGTCCGGGCCTGGCGTCGCGCCCGCGGCATCTGACGGCGGGCCGGCCGGCGCCTGTCGTCAGCGCGCGGCCGGACGCTTGGCGTCGGCCCGGAGCTTGTACTCGACGGAGTCGACCAGGGCCTGCCAGGAGGCCTCGATGATGTTGTCGGCCACGCCCACGGTCCCCCACGTCTCGGCGGCATCGCCGGAGGTGATGAGGACGCGGGTCTTGGCCGCGGTGGCTTTCGCCTCGTCGAGGATCCGCACCTTGTAGTCGAGGAGACGCATCTCCTTGAGGGTGGGGTAGAACTCCTCGAGAGCCTTGCGCAGCGCGTGGTCCAGCGCGTTGACCGGCCCGTTGCCGGAGGCCGCAGTGTGCTCGAGGATGCCCTTGACGCGAACCCGCACAGTGGCCTCGGCGACCGGCGCGCCGCGAGCGTTCTGCTCCTCCACGATCACCCGGTAGGCTTCGAGCTCGAAGAACGGGCGGTGGCGGCCGAGAGCGCGCTCCATGAGGAGCTCGAAGGAGGCCTCGGCGCCTTCGAACAGGAAGCCCTCGTCCTCCAGCGCCTTGAGCTGCTCGAGGATCCGGCGGGAATCGGGCGTGTCCCGGTCGAGATCGATCCCGTATTCGCGGGCCTTCCAGAGGATGTTGGACTTGCCGGCCAGCTCGGAGACCAGCACGCGCCGGTGCGAGCCCACCGCGCCGGGGTCGATGTGCTCGTAGGTCTCCGGATGCTTGAGCACCGCCGACACGTGCATGCCGCCCTTGTGGGCGAAGGCCGAGTCGCCCACGTAGGGTTGGGCCGACCAGGGCTTGCGATTGGCCAGCTCCGAGACGAAGCGGGACAGCTCGCGCAGCTCGCGGAGGTTAGCCTCCGGGATGCACTCGAGCTTGAGCTTCAGCACCAGGCTGGGGATGATCGAGACGAGGTTGGCGTTCCCGCACCGCTCCCCGAAGCCGTTCACGGTGCCCTGGACCTGATCGACGCCCTCCATGACCGCGGCCAGGGAGTTGGCCACCGCGCACTCGGCGTCGTTGTGGACGTGGATGCCCAGCGGCGTCGTCAGGTGTCGCCGCACCGCGCGCAGGATCTCCACCAGCGTGGACGGCAGGGTGCCCCCGTTGGTGTCGCAGAGCACGATCCAGTGGGCGCCGGCCTCGGCGGCGGCGCGGAGGGTGGCCAACGCGTAGTCGCGGTTGGCCCGGAACCCATCGAAGAAGTGCTCGGCGTCGAAGATGACCTCGTCCACCCGCGAGCGCAGGAAGCCGATGCTGTCGCCGATCATGGCGAGGTTCTCCGGCAGGGTGGTCTCCAGCGCGTGAGTGACGTGGAAATCCCACGACTTGCCGACGATGGTCGCCACCGGAGCCCCGGCCGCGAGGACGGCCTGCATATTGGGATCGGACCCGGCGCTGCCGCCCGCCCGCCGCGTCATGCTGAACGCGGCCAGCCGGGCGTGCTTGAGGGGCACATCCTGCATGCGCCGGAAGAAGCGCAGGTCCTTGGGATTGGAGCCCGGCCATCCGCCCTCGATGTAGTGGATGCCCAGCGCGTCGAAGCGGCTGGCCAACCGGACCTTGTCCTCCATCGAGAACGACACGCCCTCGCCCTGCGTGCCGTCGCGCAACGTCGTGTCGTAGATCTTGATCAGCCGGGGCATCGCGCCTCCCGCGTCACTGCGTCCCGCCATGATGCGTCAGCCCGCGCGCGAGTGTCAATCACAGGGCGAGGGAGTAGACCCCAGGGCTCGTGCCATCAGATCGCCGCGGCGCTACGCAACCGGGCGATCTGCGCTGCGCGCAGGCCGAGGACACGGCGCAGCACGGCGTCGGTGTGCTGACCGAGGAGTGGCGGGGGCATTCGCACGGCGCCGGCGG
>JBOHPM010000076.1:0-9884 GCA_050731715.1 Candidatus Rokuibacteriota bacterium | reverse complement strand
TGGGCGACCTCGGGATGAAACTGCACCGCGTAGAGCCCCCGCTCCTCGTCAGCCATGGCCGCCACCGGACAGTTCGGCGTGGCGCCCAGCGCGGTGAAGCCCTTCGGCGGCTTGAGGACGGTGTCGCCGTGGCTCATCCACACGTTGAGGCGGCCGTCGCGCTCGGGCACGACACCCGCGAACAGCCGGCTGCGAGGGCCCAGGGTGACCTCGGCCGGCCCGTATTCACGGCGCTCAGCCGGCACCACGTGGCCGCCGAGCAGGTAGCCCATGGCCTGCATCCCGTAGCAGATGCCCAGAACCGGCACGCCGACGTCGAACAGAGGTCGAGGAGGAAGCGGCGCCCCCTCCTCGTAGACGCTGGAAGGGCCGCCGGACAGGATCAGGCCGCGGTACCCGGCGGCCTTGATCGCGGACAGCGGCTGATTGCAGGGCACGATCTCGGAGTACACCCCGAGCTCGCGGATGCGACGCGCGATGAGCTGCGAATACTGCGCACCAAAATCGATGACCGCGATCCTGTCCCCCGTCTCCACCGCGTCCTCCCCGACGGGGCTACCGCACGCGTCCGAGCTTCTGCGCCTGCTGAAAGACCTTGCCCTCGGTCTTGATCGCCGGAGCGATGATCAGCTCCGTCTGTTGAAGTTCCCGAATAGTCCGGGCTCCGACCGAGCCCATGCAGGTCCGGATCGCCCCCACCAGGTTGAGGGTGCCGTCCTCCGTGAAGGCGGGCCCGAAGAGGATCTGCTCGAGCGACCCAGCGACGCCCACGCGGATGCGCGTGCCCCGGGGCAGGTTCTGGTGCGGCGTAGCCATGCCCCAGTGAAAGCCCCGGCCGGGCGCCTCCACCGCCCGCGCGAAGGCCGAGCCGATCATCACGGCGTCGGCCCCGGCCGCAAAGGCTTTGCACACGTCGCCGCCGGTCGTCATGCCGCCGTCGGTGACGATGGGGACGTAGCGGCCGGTCTGCTTGTAGTAGAAATCACGGGCGGCCGCCGAGTCCGCGGTGGCCGTGACCTGGGGCACCCCCAGCCCCAGCACCTCCCGGCTCGTGCACGCGGCTCCGGGCCCCACGCCGATCAACAGCGCGTCCACGCCGCACTCCATGAGCTCCAGGCACGCCTCGTAGGTCACGCAATTGCCGATGACGAGTGGGATGGCCAGCTCGCGCTTGAGCCGCCGGAAGTCGACGGGCGTGTACTCGGTGGCCAGGTGGCGGGCCGTGGTGACGGTGGACTGCACGACGAATACGTCGGCGCCCGCCTCCTGGGCGATCTGGGCGAAGCGCTCGGCCCGCTGGGGGATCGAGGACACCGCCACGGGGCTGCCTTCTTTTTTGATGTCCTGGATGCGGCGGTGGATCAGCTCGTCCTTGATGGGCTCACTGTAGATCGACTGGATGATCCGGGTCGCCTCCTCCTGGCTGGCGGAGACGATCCGCTCGATGACGTCGTCCGGATTGTCGTACCGCGAGGAGACCCCCTCGAGGTTCAGGACCGCCAGGCCTCCCAGCCGCCCCATCTCGACCGCCAGCCGCGGCCCCACGACGCCGTCCATCGCGGCAGCGATGATCGGCAGCTCGAAGCGCCGCCCGCAGAGCTCCCAGGAGATGTCGACCTCGCTCGGATTCACGGTGACCGGTCCCGGCACAAGCGCGATGTCGTCGAAGCCATAGGCCACCCTCGCCTTGCGCCCTCGGCCGACCCACATCCCCATCCGACGCCCCCTTCCTTCCTGGTTGAGAGATTAGTGCCGACGCCCTGTATATAGGGATCGCCGGAGCTTCCCTATACCAGATTTGGTGCAGTATAGCCACCGCGGCGCGGTGTGTCAATGAACGCCGCCGGCGCGCTCCCAGAGCAGCCGCAGCCCCTCCAGGGCGAGATCGGGATTGACGTGCTGGATGGTCCGGCTGACCCCCGAGATGAGGGATACCAGGCCCCCGGTGGCGGCCACCGTCACAGGCACGCCGATCTCCTGGCGCATCCGCTCGACCAGCCCGTCCACCAGACCCGCCCAGCCGTAGACCACCCCGGACTGGATGTTGGTGGTCGTGTCGCGCCCAATGGCCTGGGGCGGGCAGACGAGCTCCACACGGGCAAGCCGGGCCGCCCGGCTCAGCATCGCGTCGACGGAGATGCCCAGGCCGGGGGCGATCGCGCCGCCGGTGAACTCGCCGCGCGCGTTGACGCAGCTGATGGTCGTAGCCGTCCCAAAGTCGACCACGATCAAAGGAGTGCCATAGAGCGCCGCGCCGGCGACGGATACCAGGATCCGGTCCGGGCCCACCTCCCGGGGCTCGGCCACGGCCAGGACAAGCCCGGTGTTGACGCCGGGTTCGACGAAGAAAGCCGCACGCCCGAAATACTTCTCGGCCATCCACTCCAGCGTCTGCTGGACCGGGGGTACCACGTTCGAGATGGCGATGCCGGTGATCTCCGACGGGGTGATTCCCCGGGACCGCAGCAGCGTCTCGATGAAGACGCCGTACTCGTCGGCGGTCTGCTCGCGCCGGCTGGTCAGGCGCCAGGACACGCGCAGGTGGCGACCGTCGTACACACCGACAGTCGTGTTGGTGTTGCCGACATCGGCCACGAGCAGCACGTCAGGCCTCCAGCGTACCAGCCAGCACCCGACGCCGCACGCCGCCGGTGTCGAGGACCAGGGCCCCGTCGGTGTCGAGGTCGAGGGCCACCCCGCTGGCGCCGTCCACGGTCACGTTCCGGCCAATCGTGTCACTCAACGCGAGCCAGCGCCGCCGCACGCCGTCGAATCCCTCGACCTCCAGGCGCTGGCGCCAGACATCGAACCGGTCGAGCAGCGCGGTCAGCAGCGCCTCCCGGTCGACGCTCAGTCCGGTCTCGATGGCCACCGACGTCGCCCGATCGCCGAGCGCAGGCGGGAACTGGCGCTGGCCGAGATTCACGCCAATTCCGAGGATTGTTGTGACAGGGCGGGCCGGTGCCCCGGCTTCCTTGACCAGGCCACCCTCGGTCATACCCGAGCTCGCCGCCCTCGCTACAGCGGTCATGCCATGGAGCTTGGTCTCCAGCAGAATGCCTGCGATCTTTCGGGCGCCGACCAGGACGTCGTTGGGCCACTTGAGCCTCGGGACAACGGGCGCCACCGCGGCCAGGGCCTCGGCCACCGCCACCGCAGCGACGTATGACAGCATCGGCAGCCGGGCCGGCTCCAGGTTGGGGCGGAGCACGATCGACACCAGCAAGCTCGCGCCCGGCTCGTCCTCCCAGCGCGCCCCGTGACGACCGCGGCCGCCGGTCTGGTGCTCGGCGATCACCACCGTGCGATCCGGAGCGCCACGCTCGGCCAGCTCGAAAGCCACCGACTGCGTCGAGACGACGCTCTCCCGGCGCACGACCGGCGGCGTCACCCGCGGCCTTCGTCGATTGCGGCCAGGCTGGCCGTCAGCTTGGCCAGGAGCCGGCGCTGCTCGTCCAGGCGCTCACGCTCCTTGGTCACCACCTCGGCAGGGGCCCGCTCCACGAAGTCCGGTCGCCCCAGCTTGGCCTCGAAAAACGCGATCTGCTCGGTAGCGCGCCGGATCTCCTTCTCGAGTCGGACGCGCTCACCGGCAAAATCGACCACCCCGGCAAGCATCACGTACAGCTCGGAGCGCCCCACCACGGCCAGGGCCGTGCCGGGCGGCCGCGTCGCCCCCGGATCCAGGGTCAGCCGGCAGCGGGCCAGTGCCTCGACGAGGGCGCGATGCCCGCCCAGCACCTCGGCGTGCTCCGGGGCCGGGCGCAGCCGGACATCCAGCGTGGCGCCGGGGGCGACGCGCATCTCGCCGCGGATGTTGCGGACCGCGGTGATCACCTGGACGAGCACCGCCATCTCGCGCTCGGCGTCGGGGGCCACCGCGGCCGCCGCCACGCGGGGGTACGAGGCCACCACGATCGACTCGCCCTCGTGGGGCAGGCGCTGCCACAGCTCCTCGGTGATGAACGGCATGAACGGATGCAGCAGGCGCAGCGTCGTTTCCAGCACGGTCACCAGCGTGTGCTGCACGCGGTTGCGCTCGGCGGGACTGCCGGCCCGATAGAGGGACCCCTTGGCGATCTCCAGATACCAGTCGCAGAAATCGTTCCACAGGAAATGGTAGATGGCCCCGGCGGCGTCATTGAACCGGTAGGTCTCCAGCGCCGCGCGGACGGACGTGATGGTGGCCTGCAGCCGGCTCTGGATCCAGCGCCCGGGCAACCCCGCGGGGCCCGTATCCCCGGCGGGGTCGTAGCCGTCGAGGTTCGAGAGCACCAGGCGGGCGGCGTTCCAGAGCTTGTTGGCGAAGTTGCGGTAGCCCTCCACCCTTTCGTCGCTGATCCGGATGTCGCGACCCTGGGCCGCCAGCGCGGCGAGCGTGAAGCGGAAGGCATCGGTCCCGTAGGTCTCCATGATGGCCAGCGGATCGATCCCGGTGCCCTTGGACTTCGACATCTTCTGGCCCTCGGCATCCCGCACCAGGGCGTGGATGTAGACGTCGCGGAAGGGCTCTTCCTTCATGAAATGCAGGCCGAGCATGGCCATGCGGGCCACCCAGAAGAACAGGATGTCGAACGCCGTGACCAGCACCGAGGTCGGATAGTACTTGCGCAGCTCCGGCGTGACGTCGGGCCAGCCCAGCGTCGAGAACGGCCAGAGGCCGGAGGAGAACCACGTGTCCAGCACGTCGGGATCCTGGCGAAGGCGCCCGCCGCACGTCGGGCACGCGCCGAGATCGGTGCGCGACACGTGCACCGAGCCGTCAGTCTCACAGTGCCAGGCGGGGATGCGATGGCCCCACCAGAGCTGCCGTGAGATGCACCAGGGGCGGATGTTCTCCATCCACTGGTCGTAGGTCTTCGTCCAGCCGGCGGGGATGATGGTGATGCGTCCATCGTGGGCGGCGGTCAGCGCGACCTCGGCCAGCGGCTTGACGTTGACGTACCACTGCTTGGAAACGAGGGGCTCGACGACCGTCCGGCAGCGGTAGCAGAGGCCCACGGCATGACGATACGGTTCGCGACGATCGATGAGGCCCAGCGCCTGGAGGTCTTCGACGATCTTCTTGCGCGTCTCGAACCGATCCTGGCCTGCGTACCGGCCAGCCGCCGCGGTCATCCGGCCGTCGAACCCGATCACCGTGCGGATCGGCAGGTTGTGCCGGCGCCCGATCTCGAAGTCCACCGGGTCGTGGCCGGGTGTGACCTTGATCACACCCGTGCCGAACTCGGGGTCCACGGCCTCGTCAGCCACCACCCTGATCTCGATCTCGCCCTCCACCGAGGGGATCCGCAGCGTGCGCCCCACGTACTCGGCGTAGCGAGGATCGCCGGGATGGACGGCGAGGCCGGTGTCACCCAGCTTGGTCTCCGGGCGCACCGTGCCCAGGGTGAGCGGGCCGTATTTGATGTACACGAACTCCGCGTCGCGCTCCTCCCGCTCCACCTCCAGGTCCGACAGCACCGTCTGGCAGCGCGGACACCAGTTGACGATGTAGTCGTCGCGGTAGATCAGCCCCTCCTCGTACAACCGCACGAAGGCCTCGCGGACCGCTCGCGACAGGCCCACGTCCAGGGTGAAGCGCAGACGGGTGAGGTCGAAGGAGGCGCCCAGCCGCTTGAGCTGGCGGATGATAGTGCCGCCGGCCTCGTCCGTCCACCGCCACACCCGCGCCACGAACGCCTCGCGACCGAGATCGTCTTTGGTCTTCCCCTCGGCGAGGAGCTGGCGCTCGACGACGACCTGCGTGGCGATCCCGGCGTGGTCGGTGCCCGGCTGCCAGAGGGCGTCGAATCCGTCCATGCGCTTCATGCGGATGAGGACGTCCTGCAGCGTGAACGTGAACGCGTGGCCCATGTGCAGGGCGCCCGTCACGTTCGGCGGCGGGATGACGATGCAGTAGGCGGGCTTCGGCGAAGTCGGGTCGGCGCGGAAGTACCCCCGCTGCTCCCACTCCGGATACCAGCGGGCCTCGACGGCCGGCGGATCGTAGCGGTCCGCGATAGGGGCCGGCGCCGGAGTCATGGCAGGACGCTCATTCTAGCACCGGCGACGCTGCGGTCAGCCGCCACTGGCTCCCGCTGCGCCGGAACATCAGGGTCCAGGGCCCCTGATCTCCGGCGGTGGCCGCCACTGACACGGTGGCCGGCTCCGGCCCGTCGGGGGCGTCGCAGACCTGCGCGCGCTCGAGCCGCGCCGGCAACTGCTCGCGGACCCGCGGATTTGGCACCAGGGCGGCAAGCGGGGCCGGGTCGCCCGACGCCAGCGCTTGCACGAGGGCGGTCACGGCCTGGTGCAGCGCGCGGTGCCATCCATCGTGCTGCCGAACGCTGGTGCGCACGAGTCGGTCGCCGTCGGGTCCCGGTCGGAAGACGTCCTCCTGCTCGGTTTGCCCCTGGCAGCCGGGAGTCCAGCCCGGATAGCGCAGCTCGTAGCGGACCCACACCTCGGTCCCCCGCACCCGCCACTGGCGCGCCATCAGCCCCTCGGGAAACACGTCCGCGGTGCTCCAGGCCAGGGCCACGTCGTCGCCGCGCTGGCGGACCAGGTCCACGCGGAGCGCCCGCGTGCCCCGTCCCGTCGCCACGCCTTCCCAGACGATGAGAGCCGCGGTCCGGCTGTTCGTCCCCGAGAGCGGGTAGAGAGTGGGACGGCCTTGGCGCTGGTGGGCGGTGACGAGGCGGGCTTCACCGCCCTGGGTGCCGTAGACTCGCACGGCGCTCCCGCCCGGCCCCTCGCTGAGCTGGAAGGTTCCGATCGTGAAGCTGCCCACGCGATGAAGGCGAAGCCAGGCGCCCCCCCAGACCTCGGCAAAGCCGTCCAGGCGGTCCTGCAGAAACGCGGGCGTGGCGAAGACGCCGCCGCTGGCCAGGCTGTCGACCACTTCGTCGTCGAGCAGGGCGTAGATCTCGCGGTAGGCCTCGGCGGCCCGCTCGGAGTCGGCCAGCTCGGCCAGGCTCAGACGGGCGGCGGCCAGGGCCCGGAAGCGATCGAGACGATCGGACGGGTTGTCAGCGCCGAGCGGAGAGGCGGTGAGGCACGCCAACACGACGCTGGCCTGGCAAAGGAGCCTCCGCCCCACCTTGCTATGGTACAACAGGCCGATGCGGCTCCCCGGAACCGCCGTTCTCGACCGCTACCTCCTGCGGGAGCTCGTCGCACCCTTCACGCTGGGCGTAGCGCTCTTCACCTTCTTCCTCATCATCGACCGCCTGTATCAGCTCACCGAGCTGATCATCACCAAGGGCGTGCCCTTCCACCTGGTGCTCCAGCTCCTGGTCTTCATGTTGCCGTCGTTCCTGACCTACACGCTGCCCATGGCGTTGCTGGTCGCCGTGCTCCTGGCGGGGGCCCGCATGGCCGCCGATCTCGAGGTCGTGGCCTGCAAGGCCGCGGGGATGAGCCTGTGGCGCCTCTTCCGCCCGGTGATGGTGGCCGGCGTGATCGTGGCCCTGGCCACGGCCAGCCTGACCCTGTTCCTCACCCCCGCCGCCAACCGGCTCTTCCAGCAACAGCTCTTCGTCATTCTCCAATCCCGGGCGGTGAGCGCCATCACCGAGCGGGTCTTCAACATGAGCTTCACCGATGTGATGATCTACGTAGAGGACATCAGCGCATCCCAGGTCGGCCTGCGCGGCGTCATCGTGTCCGATGAGCGCGATCCCAAGATCAGCCGGATCATCACCGCCCGCGAAGGCCGCCTGATCCCGGACGAGCCTAACCGTCGCATCACCCTGCGCCTGCTCGAGGGCGCCGTCAACGAGGCTGACGTGATGCCGGCCGCCCCGGAGGCGCCCGGCGCCGCGGGGGCTCCCCCCGGGGGGGCGGCGGGCCCCAAGCGCTACCGCTACACGGCCTTTGCCGTGTACGACATGACGCTGTCCCTGGAATCGTCCCTCAAGGGCATCGGGCGCCTGGAGAAGCCCGAGCGCGATCTGGGGACGGCGGAGCTGCGCCAGCGCGTGGCCGCGCTCAGCCAGGACCCGCAGAGCCGGCTCCCGTTCGAGAGTGAGCTTCACAAACGCCAGGCCCTGCCGGCGGCGGCCCTGGTCTTCGCCCTGGTGGCCTTTCCCCTGGCCGTGCGCTCGCATCGAGGCGGCCGGAGCATCGCCTTCATCGCCACGCTGGCCATCCTGCTCGTCTACTACCTCACCCTCACCACCCTGGAGAGCCTGGCCCTGCGTGGGCGGCTGCCCCTGTGGCTGGCGATCTGGGCGCCCAACGTGATGTTCACCGTGATCGGCGGCGTGATGATGGGGGTGACGGCCCGGGAGCTCCGGGCTCCCCGTCTACGGCGGCTCTGGCAGCTCACGGCGTTTCTCTGGGAGTCACTGCCCCGCCCGCGGGCCGGCCGCGCCGCCCGTCCGACCGGAGGTGGCCTCGATACGACGTTCATCATCGACCGCTATCTGCTGCGCCAGTTCTTCGGTTTCGTGGCCATGGGGCTGGCCGTGGCCACCTCCCTGATCATCGTCGTCGACCTCGTGAGCACCCTGGACCGCTACCTGAGAGTGAAGCCACCCCTGATTCACATCGCCGAGCACTTCCTCTTCCTCGTCCCCATTGCGCTCCATCAGGGTCTTCCCGTCGTGATGCTGGTGGCCACCATCTTCCTGTTCCTCACGCTGAGCCGCTGGCACGAGCTTACCGCGCTCAAGGGCGCGGGGATGAGCCTGTACCGGATCAGCGCCCCGGTGCTGGCGGCCGGGCTCCTCGTCTCCGTGGGGGCCGGGCTGTTCCAGGAATTCCTGCTGCCCATCTTGAGCGCCGGGCGAGAAGAGGTCGATCGCGTCAAGATCCGCGGTCAGCTCCCCCGCCACCTGCAGAGCCGGACGCGCCTCTGGCTGCGCAGCGCCGAGCGCCGCTTCTATCGGGTCGAGCTGCTGAACCCGGTCAGCCAGGAGATGTACGGGATCACCATTCTGGAGGTCGACGCCGATTTCCGGCTGGTCAGCCGCACGGACGCGCGACATGCTCTCTGGAGCCCCAGTGGCTGGGAGTTCGTGGATGGCACGTTCCGTGAGCTCGACAGCGACGGGCAAGTGAGCACTGTGCCCTTCGTGCGCACGGCCGTCGAGCTCGAGGAGACCATCCAGGACTTCACGGACGTGCAGAAGCGGCCCAGCGAGATGAGCTACCGGGAGCTACGGGACTACGTGGCCAAGCTCGAGGCGGCGGGCTTCCAGGTGACGAAGTACCTGGTCGGCATGTACGGCAAGCTCTCCGGGCCGCTGGAGAGCCTGATCATGATCCTCGTCGCCATCCCCTTCGCGCTCCAGGCGCCGCGCGGAGGCCGCCTCTACGGCACGGGGCTGGCCATCGCTATCATGGCGGGTTATCTGGTAGTCGACCGCTCGGCGCGCGCGCTGGGTCAGGCCGAGCTGCTCCCGCCACTGCTGGCCGCGTGGACCGCCAACGTGATCTTCCTCGGGGTGGGCACGGCCCTCTTCCTGCGCTCCCGGACGTGACGTTCGAAGTGAGACAGCGACCGCGGTCACACCCCGCGTGAATGGGGAGGTTTGGAGGGGGCGAGTCTCTCGCCCCCGCCAAGCTGAACATGAGGTTTCGCGGAGCGCGGGGGCCTCCGCCAACTCAGCGCGCGGACTCCGTGAGCGCGCGCAGCGCCTCCTCCAGGCGCTTTTGCTCCGCGCCGTACTGCGTCCAGTCACCCTTTCGTAGCGCGTCCTGCGCCCGCTGCCAGCTCTCCCACGCCCGTCGGGCCAGAGGCCCGACCCCGACCACCGGCTCCTGCGCCGCCTTGGCCGCGGCCGGGCCCACCGCCGCCGGGCGGCCCCCGAAGACCCGCGCCAGCGCTTGTTCGAGCGTGGGCTCCATGGCGATCTGGTTCCCGTGGGCTACGACCACCCGGCGCAGCTCCGGCAGCG
>JBOHPM010000075.1:0-9988 GCA_050731715.1 Candidatus Rokuibacteriota bacterium | reverse complement strand
AAGCGGGCGAACGCTTCTCGCGCCCGCTCCGCGCTGATCTTCTCGTCGGTCTCCACGTTCACGGCGACCGAGTGGCAGGTGAACACGGGCACCCGCACGGTGGTCGGCGAGACTGCCAGGTCGGGCGTCTCGAGAATCTTCCGCGTCTCGTTGACGAGCTTGAGCTCCTCGCCGCTGTAGCCATCCGGTCCGACGCGGTCGATGTGCGGGATGAGATTGAAGGCGAGCTGGTGCGCGAAGTGCCGGGGGACGATGGCCTCGCCGCGGGCCCAGGCCAGGGTCTGCTGGCGGAGGTCGGCCAGGCCGTTGACGCCGGCCCCCGAGGCCGACTGAAAGCTCGTCGCCACCACCCGGCGCAGGCGCCCGGCGTCGTGCAGGGGCTTGAGCGGCATCACGGTGACGATGGTCGTGCAGTTGGGCACGGCCAGGACTCCCTGGTGCCGCTTGGCCGCGTGGGCGTTGATCTCTGGCACGATCAGGGGAACGTCGGGATCCATGCGGAAGGCGCTCGACTTGTCGATGACGATGGCCCCGGCCCGACGGATCATTGGGGCCAGCTCTCGGGATTGGGCCGAGCCCGCCGAGCAGAAGACGACGTCGAGCCCGCTGAAGCCCCCCGGCTCCACGCGGCGGATGGGCAGGGCCTCACCGCGGAAGACGACCGTCTTGCCCACCGAGCGCTCGGAGGCGAAGCAACGCAGCTCCCGCACGGGGAACTTTCGCTCCTCGAGCACGCGGAGCGTCGTCTGCCCCGCGGCCCCGGTGGCTCCGACCACCCCGACAGCCAGGCCGGCGGCCATCAGTACTGCGCCTCCAGCGCCTTCACGATCAGGTCTCCCATCTCTCGGGTGCCCACGCCTCGCGTCCCCGGGGCGGCGATGTCCCGGGTGCGATGGCCCTCTTCGAGGACCCTGACGACGGCGCTCTCGATCCGGTCGGCGTCCTCGCCCCGCTCGAGCGAGTGCCGCAGGAGCATCGCCGCCGACAGGATCGCCGCGATCGGGTTGGCCGCTCCCTGCCCGGCGATGTCCGGGGCCGTGCCGTGCACCGGCTCGTACAGGCCCACCTGGCCGCCCAGCGAGGCCGAAGGCAGCATGCCCATCGACCCCGCCAGGATCGCGGCCTCATCGGACAAAATATCACCGAAGGTGTTCTCGGTGACAATCGTGTCGAACTGGGTGGGCCGCTGGACCAGCGCCATGGCGCAGTTGTCGACCAGCACGTGCTCGAGGGTGACGTCGGCGTAGTCCCTGGCCAGGCGGCTGACCACGTCTCGCCAGAGCTGCGAGACGGCCAGCACGTTGGCCTTGTCCACCGAGGCCAGCCGCCGGCGGCGCGTGCGGGCGACCTCGAAACCCACCCGGGCCACCCGCTCGATCTCCCGCGTGGTGTAGACCATCGTGTTGACGCCCCGGGCGTTGCCGTCGGCGAAGACCTCCACGCCGCGCGGCTCGCCGAAGTAGAGGCCGCCGGTGAGCTCGCGGACCACCATGATGTCCGTGCCCGCCACCACCGACGGCTTGAGCGGCGAGGCGTCGACCAGCATGGGGAAGCACCGCGCCGGCCGGAGGTTCGCGTAGAGGTCGAGCTCCTTGCGCAGGGCCAGGAGCCCCCGCTCGGCCTTCTGCTCCTGGGGCAGGTCGTCCCACTTGGGCCCGCCCACCGCGCCGAACAGGATCGCCCGGGCCTGCCGGCACAGCCGCAGGGTGTCGTCGGGCAGCGGCATACCCCGGGCGTCGATGGCGGCCCCGCCGACCAGCGCCGTTTCGAACTCCAGCCCGAAGCCGCCCCCCTTGGCGGCCGTCTGGAGCACGCGGACCGCCTGGGGGACGACCTCCTGGCCGATGCCGTCGCCCGGCAGCACCGCGATCCGGAAGGTCGTAGCCACCCTCAGGGCCCGACTTCCTTCACGCGCTGCGTGCCGGAGTGCATGAGACGATTGAGGGCATTGAGATAGGCACGGACGCTGGCCTCCACCACGTCGGTGGACGCGCCCTTGCCAGACACCACCGTGCCGTCGAAGTCGACCTTGACCGACACTTCGCCGATGGCGTCTTTGCCTGAGGTGGCGGCGCGGAGCGCGTAGTCGTTGAGCCGGCCCTTCATTCCTGTGATGGCGTCGATGGCGGCCAGGGCCGCGTCCACCGGGCCGTCACCGACCCCGGAGTCCTGGAAAAGCTGCCCTTCCCGGCGCAGGCGGACGGTGGCCGACGGCACGATCCCGGTGCCACTGATCACGTGCAGGTAGTCGAGCTCGTAGGTCTCGGGGATCCGGGTGGCCTCGTCGGTGACGATGGACACCAAGTCCTCGTCGTAGACCTCCTTCTTGCGATCGGCCAGGTCCTTGAACTTGCGGAAGGCCCGGTCGAGGTCGGGGCCGGCCAGGTCGAAGCCGAGGTCCTTGAGCCGGGCGGCCAGGGCGTGGCGTCCGGAGTGCTTGCCCAGGACGAGCTTGTTGGAGGGCCGCCCGATGTCTTCGGGGCGCATGATCTCGTAGGTCAGCTTCTCCTTGAGCACGCCGTCCTGATGGATCCCGGCCTCGTGGGCGAAGGCGTTCTCGCCGACGATGGCCTTGTTGGGCTGCACGTGCACGCCGGTGATGTGGCTGAGCAGGCGCGAAGTCCGGAAGATTTCCTCCGTCTTCACCCGCGTGTCGATCCCGAAGACGTCCTGGCGGGTCCGGAGCGCCATCACGATCTCTTCCAGCGAGGCGTTGCCAGCCCGCTCGCCGATCCCGTTGATGGTGCACTCGACCTGGCGCGCGCCGTTCACGATGGCCGTCAGCGAGTTGGCCACCGCTTGCCCCAGGTCGTTGTGGCAGTGCACGGACAGCACGACCCGGTCGATGCCGTCCACGCGCTCCCGGATTTGGGCGATCCGCTCGCCCCACTCCCGGGGGATGGCGTAGCCGACCGTGTCCGGGATGTTGATCGTGGTGGCCCCGGCGCCGATGACCGCCGACAGGACGTCGCACATGTAGTCGAAGTCCGAGCGGGAGGCGTCCTCCGGGGAGAACTCCACGTCGGCGCAATACCCGCGGGCGTGGCCCACCGCTTCCACCGCGGCCTTCATGACCTCGGCCCGCGACTTGCGGAGCTTGTACTTCAGGTGGATGTCGGAGGTCGCCACGAAGGTGTGGATCCGGGCCCGGCGAGCATACTTGACGGCCTCCCAGCAGCGGTCGATGTCGGCCAGCCCCACCCGGCTGAGCCCGGCGATGATGGGCGCCCCCTCCAGGGTGCCCACTTGACGCGCCACCTCGCGCGTGGCCGCGAAATCCTCCTCCGAGGAGATAGGAAATCCGGCCTCGATGACGTCCACGTTGAGCCGGGCGAGCTGGCGGGCCATCTCCAGCTTCTCCATGGTGTTCATGGAAAACCCCGGAGCCTGCTCGCCGTCGCGCAGGGTCGTATCGAAGACGACGACGCGGTCCATACGTCCTCCCCACTGGTCCATCTCAGGTCACCTCTTTGGTCCCCAGCTCCCCGGCTACCGGGGCCGGACGGCCGACCACCAGCCGTCGCACCGGACCCGACAGGGCGTAACCGGCGAAGAACAGGAACAGGAACAGCTCGTGATTGGTGGCCACCACCATGATCCCCAGCACCACGACGAGCAGCGTCTGCACGGGGTACCGCCGGGCGATGTCGATCTCCTTGAAGCTCCAGTAGCGGAACGTGGAGACCATCAGGAGCGCGACCACGTAGGTGCCGGCGGCCAGCGCGGCCTTGATCCAGGCGTCGAGCAGCTCGCCGCTCAGGAGCAGCACGGTGGAGGCCACGATCCCGGCCGCGGCCGGGGTGCTGAGCCCGATGAAGAAGCGGCGATCCACGCTGGGCGTCTGGACGTTGAAGCGGGCGAGCCGCAGCGCCCCGCAGATCACGAAGAGGAAGGCCCCGAACCAGGCCGGGCGCCCGAGGTCGCGGAAGGCGAACGCATAGAGCAGGAAGGCCGGAGCCACGCAGAAGGACACGATATCGGCCAGCGAGTCGAACTCCACGCCGAACTGGCTCGTGGCCTTCATGAGCCGGGCCACCCGGCCGTCCAGCAGGTCCATCACCATGGCCACGAAGATGGCCAGGGCGGCCTCCGGGAAGCGCTGATTGGCGGCGAGCAGCAGCGCGAAGAATCCACAGAAGAGGTTGCCGGTCGTGAGCAGGCTGGGGAGCAGGAAGATCCCGCGCCGCCGCTTTTCCCTGAGCTCCTGCCAGCGCCGCCGCCGTGGTCCCCGCGCTCCCGGGCGTCTGATCATTGGAGCAGGGTCCGTGTGCCCGGGTCGGGCCGTGGGTGGCCTGCCCTGGGTGCGGGTGGCTGCGTTTCCCTCCTTGCTCTCATCATCACGTCAACAGGCCAAGGACGGTGATGCCGCCGACGACGCGGGCGCCCTGACGAACCCGTATCTCCGTTCCCCGCGGCATCAGACAGTCGGTGCGCGAGCCGAAGCGGATCATGCCGATCCGGTCGCCGGCCGCGACCTTGTCACCCTCGCGCAGCCGGCACACGATGCGCCGGGCCGCCATGCCGGCGATCTGCACCACCGTCACCCGGGCCGTGTCGCCCTGCAGGTTGATCACGCAGCGCTCGTTCACCCGGCTGGCCTCGGCCTTCCAGGCGGCCACGAAGCGGCCCCGCTGGTGGTTCGTCGCCGCGACGAGGCCGCCGATGGGCGCGCGATTGATGTGGACGTCCAGCGGCGACAGGAAGATCGACACGCGCACGGCCGGCCCCACCCACTCGTCGTCGACGTCGTCCACCACCTCCCGCACGGTCCCATCCGCCGGGGCCAGGACCGCGTTGGCGGTGGCCGCCACCTCCCGCTCCGGATCGCGGAAGAAGCCGAGCGAGGCCAGCGACGCGGCCGCGAAGGGCGCGGCCAGCCGTCGGTGGCCGGTCAGCCAGAGCCCGGCGGCGACGGCGGCCGGCCCCAGGACGAAGGGCCATCCTTCCCGGGCGATGGGAATGCGTCTGGGCCGTTTCTTTCTCGTCACATCCGCCTCATCACATCCGGGGCGGCTTGATCCACGACATCATGGCTCTCAGCCGCTTGCCGACCTCTTCGATGGGATGCTCGGCGTCGCGCTTGCGCACCGCCAGGAAGGAGGCGCGATTGGCCTGGTTCTCCAGCACCCACTCGCGCGCGAACTGACCGGACTGGATCTCGGCCAGGATCTTCCGCATCTCCGCCTTGGTGGCGTCGTTGACGATGCGGGGCCCCCGCGTGTAATCGCCGTACTCTGCCGTGTCCGAGACGGAGTAGCGCATGTAGCTCAGGCCGCCCTGGTAGAAGAGGTCCACGATGAGCTTCATCTCGTGCATGCACTCGAAATAGGCAACCTCGGGCTGGTAGCCGGCCTCGACCAGCGTCTCGTAGGCGGCCTTGATGAGGTGCGAGATGCCCCCGCACAGGGCCGCCTGCTCGCCGAAGAGATCCGTCTCGGTCTCCTCGCGCACCGTGGTTTCGATGACCCCGGCCCGCGTGCACCCCACGCCCTTGGCGTAGGCCAGGGCCATGTCCCGGGCCTTGCCGCTCACGTCCTGCTGCACGGCCAGCAGCGCCGGCACCCCGGGCCCCTGGGTGAAGAGGTCGCGCATGACGTGGCCGGGCGCCTTGGGGGCGATCATGGAGACGTCGACGTCGGGGGGCGGCACCATCTGGTTGAAGTGCAGGCTGAAGCCATGGGCCACCATGAGCATCTTGCCCTTCCCCAGCCCGCCTCGGATCGACTCCTCGTAGGTCGAGCGGTGCACCTGGTCGGGCAGCAGTACCATCACGATGTCGGCCATCTGGGCGGCCTCGGCCACGGTGGCCACCCGCAGGCCATCCTTCTCGGCCTTGGCCCAGCTCTTCGAGCCCTTGTAGAGCCCGACCACAACGTCCTGGCCGGAGTCGCGGAGATTCAGCGCATGGGCGTGGCCCTGGCTGCCGTACCCCACGACCGCGATCTTGCGGCCCTTGAGCAAGCCCAGGTCGGCGTCCTGGTCGTAGTAGATCTTTGCCGGCATTCCTTCGTCCTTTCGTTCGTATCAGGGGCCCTTCGAGGCCCCCGAATGCCATCAGTCGGCGAAGCCGATCACGCGCGGGTCGTCGGAAACCCGGGACCGCCTCGGCCCTTCGGCCTTGCGGCGGGTCTTGGGGCCGCGGGCAATGGCCACCTTCCCCGTCCGCACGAGCTCCTGGATGCCCATCGGGCGCAGCAATTCGGTGAGCGCCTCCAGCTTTTCCTCGTCCCCGGTGGCCTCCAGCGTGAAGCTGGCCGGCGTGACGTCGACGACCTTGGCCCGGAAGATGTCGACCGTCCGGAGGATCTCGGCCCGGTGCTGGGGCTCGGCGTTCACGCGGACCAGCATCAGCTCGCGCTGGACGTGGTCCTCATCGGTCAGGTCCGAGACCTTGATGACGTCGATGAGCTTGTGCAGCTGCTTCATGACCTGCTCGATCACGAACTGGTCGCCGTAGACCACGATGGTCATGCGACTCACCGTGTGGTCGAGCGTCTCCCCCACCGACAGGCTCTCGATGTTGTAGCCCCGGGCCGAGAACAGCCCGGCCACGCGGGAGAGCACGCCGAAGCGGTTCTCGACCAGCACCGAGATGGTGTGCTTGCGCGGCTCGCTGCCGTTGTGCATCTCAGAAGCCCGTCTGGGCCCGGGCGGCCTTCTCTTTGACCGCGCGGCTGGGACGCTCCAGGATCATGTCCTTGTTGGCGCCGCCGGCCGGCACCATGGGGAAGACGTACTCCCACTTGTCGACGAGCATGTCGACCACCACCGGGCCGGGCGTGGCGAAGGCCTTTTCCAGGGCGGGGACGACCTCGGCGGGCTTGCTGGCCCGGATTCCCACGCAGCCGTAGGCCTCGGCCAGCTTCACGAAGTCCGGGCTGCGGTCGAGGTCGATGGCCACGAAGCGGCCCTTGTAGATGATCTCCTGCCACTGGCGCACCATGCCGTGCCCGCCGTTGTTGATGATGATCGTCTTCACGGGCAGGTTGTGGTCGTAGCAGGTGGCCAGCTCCTGGCTGTTCATCACGAACGAGCCGTCGCCATCGATGTTGACGATGAGCTCGCCGGGGTGCGCCGCCGCTACCCCCATCGCCGTGGGCAGGCCGTAACCCATCGTCCCCAGGCCGCCCGAGGTGCACCACCGCCGCGGGTGCTGGAACTTGTAGTACTGGGCGGCCCACATCTGGTGCTGGCCCACCCCGGTGATGATGTAAGCCTCGCCCCGCGTCAGGTTGGAGACCTCCTGCACCACGTACTGGGGCTTGATGACGTTGTCATCCCACTCGTAGTGCAGCGGGTAGCTCTTCCGCCACTCGGCGACCTGGGCCAGCCACTGCTTGCGCGCCTGCAGGCCCACCGAGACGGGCTCCCCGGTCAGCTCCTCGCGCACGGCCTCCAGGAGGGCCCGCAGCACGCGCCGGCAGTCGCCCACGATCGGCACATTGACCTTGATGTTCTTGGAGATCGAGGAGGGGTCGATGTCGATGTGGATGATCTCCGCGCGCGGCGCGAACTCCTCGACCTTCCCCGTCACCCGGTCGTCGAAACGGGCTCCCACCGCGATGAGGACGTCGGAATGGTGCACGGCCATGTTCGCGTAGTAGGTGCCGTGCATCCCCAGCATCTCCAGCGAGAGCGGGTGTTCGGACGGGAAGGCGCCCAGGCCCATCAGCGTCGTCGTCACCGGGATCTGCGTCAGCTCGGCCAGCTCGCGGAGCTCCGCGTTGGCGTCGGCGGAGATGACCCCGCCGCCCACGTAGAGCACCGGCCGCCGCGCCGTCAGCATCAGCCGGGCCGCCTTCTTGATCTGCCCCGGGTGGCCGTCGTAGTTGGGGTTGTAGGAGCGCAGCTGGACGCGCTCCGGCCACACCAGCTCGGCTTCCTTGACCAGGATGTCCTTGGGCAGGTCGATGTGCACGGGACCCGGCCGCCCGGTGGCCGCGATGTGGAAGGCCTCCCGGATCATGGGCCCCAGGTCCTTGCCGTCCTTCACCAGGAAGTTGTGCTTGGTGCAGGGCCGGGTGATGCCGCAGTTGTCGGCCTCCTGGAAGGCGTCGTTGCCGATGAGATGCGTGGGCACCTGGCCCGTGAAGGCCACGATAGGGATGGAGTCCATGTAGGCGTCCTGGAGCGCGGTCACCAGATTCGTGGCCGCGGGACCCGACGTCACCATGCACACGCCGACCTTGCCCGTCGTCCGCGCGTAGCCCTCGGCGGCGTGGCCGGCCCCCGCCTCCTGGCGAACCAGGATGTGGCGGAGCCCCTCGAAGTCGTAGAGGGCATCGTACACGGGCAGGACCGCGCCCCCGGGCAGGCCGAAGACGGTCTCCACCCCTTCCCGCTTGAGACACTCGAGAACCATGCGCGCGCCCGACATTCTCACGTCTGTCCCTCCCGGCTTCGCGTTGCTCTAGAGCAGTCCGGCTGTGGCCAGGACTTCCTTGATGTCCTCGATGGCGTCGCCGTCCGGCGTCCCCAGCGGCGGCCGGCACGGGCCGCCGTACAGCCCCTGCAGATCCAGCGCGGCCTTGAGCCCGCCGATGCCGTGGCGGCCCGCGATGGCGCGGTCGGCCGGCATCATGCGGGCGGCGATCTCACGAGCCTCGTCCCAGCGTCCGGCCCTGGCCAGCGCGTAGACGTCGCACCACTCCCGGGCCGAGATGTTGGCCAGGGCCAGGATGCCGCCGGAGGCGCCGATGGCCAGCCCCGGGAGCAGCGCGGAGGCCGCCCCCACCAGCACCGAGAAGCTCTTGGGCGTCTGGTCGAGGATCTGGGCGCACTGGGGAATGTTGCCCGACGAGTCCTTGATCCCGCACACATTGGGGTGGGCGGCGATCTTGGCCACCGTCTCCGCCTCCACGTTGATCCCGGTGTTCAGCGGGAAGTTGTAGATCATCACCGGCACCGGGGAGGCCTCGGCCACGGCCAGGTAGTGCCGCACCTGGGCCTCGGGCCGGCCGAAGGGTCGCGTGAAGTAGTGCGGGGTGATGACGATGACCGCGTCGGCGCCGAGCTCGGCGGCCCGTTTCGACTGTTTGATCGTGTGCAGCGTGGAGTTCGTCCCGGTGCCGGCGATGAACCGCTTGTCCCGGGGAATGGCCTCGCGCGCCGCCGTCAGCACCTGGTCGCGCTCGGCCTCCGAGAGCATGGGAAACTCGCCGGTGGAACCGAGCACCACGTAGCCGGCGAGGGCCGTCGCATTCCAGGAGCGCAGATTCGCAGCCAGACGGTCGGCCGCCACGTCGTCACCACGGAACGGGGTCGTGACCGGAATGAAGACGCCGTCGAAACTAGGCATGGGAGTCTCCTGCGGCCGCCAGCTCCTTGAGCCGGGCCTGGGCGGCGGCGAGACGGGCGATGGGGATCAGGAACGGTGAACACGACACGTACGTCATCCTCACCTGATGACAGAACTCCACGGACGAGGGCTCACCGCCGTGCTCGCCGCAGATCCCGATCTTGAGGTCGGGCCGGGTTCGCCGGCCTCGCTCGATCCCGATGCGGATCAGCTCCCCGACCCCGTCCCGGTCCAGGACCGCGAAGGGGTCGTGGGCGAGCAGGCCCTTCTGGAGGTAGTCGGGCAGGAACTTGGCCACGTCGTCCCGGCTGTAGCCGTAGGTCAGCTGGGTGAGATCGTTGGTCCCGAAGGAAAAGAACTCCGCGTCCCGCGCGATCTGGTCGGCCAGCAGCGCGGCCCGGGGCACTTCGATCATGGTGCCGATGGTGTACGTGACGGGCACGCTGAGCTCGGCCACCACGCCGTCGGCGATGCGCTTGGTCTGCTCGTAGGTGAGCCGCATCTCGCCGACGGTGCCGGTGAGCGGGATCATGATCTCGGGCTCGACCTTTCCCCCCGCCTCGGCCACGGTACACGCCGCCTCCATGATGGCCCGGACCTGCATCCCGTAGATCTCCGGGTGGGTGATGCCCAGGCGGCAGCCGCGATGGCCGAGCATCGGGTTGGCCTCCTGCAGGGAGCGGACCTTGA
>JBOHPM010000074.1:0-10016 GCA_050731715.1 Candidatus Rokuibacteriota bacterium | reverse complement strand
GCCTCGAGCAGATCCCGGGCCTCACCGGCGGGTGCCGGCGTCGCCGCCGGTGGCGGCCCGTCCGGCCGCGCGCCGTTGAGACTGGTGGCCGCCGGCGAGACGGGCGCCTCGCCGACCGGCACTGGGGAGGGTCTGCTCTCCGGAGCCGGCGCCTCCGCCGATTGCGGCGCGAGGGGCGTCGAGTCGGCGCCGGCCGGGCTCTTCGCCGCGTGTGGACCGTGGGCGGTGTCGGCGCGCGACGGGTCGCCTCCGAGCGCGGTGATCATCTCGTCCGCCGAGGCGATCCCCGTGCCGAAGCAGCCGTAGCCGAGGAAGCCGAGCGCGCGGCCGATCGCGGAGGTCTCGGCGGTCTCGACGGGGGTGTCGCGGTTGGCGCCGCCGCCGCCGATGAACAGGCGCGCCGTGCCGGTGGCCTCGCCCCGAAGCTCGGCCTTCACCGTGACCTGGCAGAGCTTCTGCCCGGACACCGGGTCGTCTTTGAAGTCCGCTGGCTCGATGATGACCTTCTTGCCCTGCGCCATGTGCTCGTCGACGGCCATCAGCACTCGGCCGTCGACGGACATATAGGGGAGCTCGACGTACGCCTTGATGTCGCGGTCACCGCTCTCGCCGACCTTCTTCCACTGCCCGATGGGCACGATGAAGCTGCGGTACTTCGATTCGGTCTTCTGCAGCGCGGCGAGCATGAGCCGCTTGGCGTTGTCTCGCGCCTGGCGGATGAGGGCGTCGATCTGGTCCTGGGGCATGACGGGCCTGTCGAAGCGTCCGCCGCCCTGAAACGGCCGGCGTGGTGAGAGATCTCCGGCGGGACGGGCAGCGGCCGCAGCGGGTGTGGACATTGACAGGCACTCCTTCCGGGTTAGAGGTGCGGCGCCTCCTCGTGGTCCGACGTCGGGTACCGTGCGCGGGCGGCGCCGGGCGCACGTAGCTCGGCGGCGCTCTGGCAGCGAACACACAGCGTGGCGGTGGGGATGGCGTTCAGGCGCGCGGGCGGGATCTGCTCGTCGCACTCCTCGCATCGGCCATACGTTCCGTCGGCGATGCGCTGGAGCGTCGCGGTGATCTGCTGGGCGGTGAGGGTCAGGCGCTCGACGCTCATCGTCTGAGCTTCCAGCGCGCCGATGGCCTGGGCCGAGTCGCACAGATCGTTCCGTCGCGCATCGGCGATGATCTCGGAGCTGTCTCTCGGATCCAGCTGGTGTAGCCGTGCGCGGATGTCCAGCAGTCGCTGCCTGAGGTCCTGCTCGAGGGCCGCCAGTGTCATCGGCGATCCCGAAGACGATGCCTCACGGCGCAGAGAGGATCGACGTCGGGACGAAGGACGCAAGGGGCTGGCCGCCATGCGCGGCAGTCTAGGAGCCGGGATCTCCCGGCGAGCCCCAGACAGCAGGTCGGCCGTGGCCGGGAGGTGAGCCGCGGCCTTCGGTCCACGTCGCCGGGCGGGCCGACTCATCGGCCTGAGTCGGCGGCTTGGCGCCCACGGCAGGGCACCGTGCCGGTCGCCGTCTCGACCGGCCCCGCCGCGACCTCCGGATGCTGGTCATCACCATTCGGTGAGGCGAGCGGTTCCCAGCCCGTGATCTCGATCCGGAATCCGGGAGGCGTGGTCGCGGATGCCGGCGGGGAGGCTCTGGGCCGGCCCTTCCGCTGCGGTCGGGCGGCGCGAATGCGACGGTCGCGCATCAGCCGGAGGAGGTAGGTGCGCTGGAGCCCGAGGAGGCGCGCTGCGTGCGTGCGGTTGCCGCCGGCCGCGTCCAGTGCGCGCTTGATGACCTCGGTCTGGAAGGCGACGAGGAGCGAGTGGTAAACACTCTGTCGGGGCATGGCGAGGTCTCCGATGTGAGAGCCAGAATGGCGGGTCGGCCGTAGGTGGCGACCTGGTACGAAGTGGTGTATCCCAGCTGGCGCCGGAGAGACCGAGCGCCTCCGGAAACGAGAGAGCGGTCTTGACGTGGTCAGCGGCACCGGTCAGCACAGCAGCCCGCTGATCGGCGCACCGCGACGTCATTGTTCAGGCAGTGTTGGCGTGCTCCTCGTCGACGATCTCCAGCGGCTCGAGTTCCGCGATCGCCGGGTGCTCGTGGTCCAGCCAAGCTCGCAGCGGATCGAGGCCATCCTCGAGCCGCCGACGCACCTCGCGCCCCGGGACCATCGGCTCGTGCCCATCGGACGGCGCGTCGTACGATCCCGCCATCCCCCGTCGGAAGTGGCTCACGCACTCGCCGAACTCGGCCACGGGGTCGCTCAGTCGATCGAACGCGATGCCGGCCGCAACGAGCGCGGCCTCCAGGTCGGTGAACTGAGCGTAGCTCGCCTGGTCGTCCTCAACGACCAGGTGGCCCTCGTCCAGGTAGGCCTCCAGGCCGTAGCCCGAGTAGTCGCCGGGCTCCAGCGCCTCGTCCAGGTCGACGTCGTGAATCGCGAGCGCCTCGCGGAGCGCCCGCTTGGACACCCTGCCGCCGATCTTCAGCTTGGCCCATCCGTAAGCGCCCATCAGGGTTTGCCCTCCCTGTGTCTTCCGTTGCTTTGAAGGGGGCACGTGCCGTCGCGACGACCGGCACGAAGCCACAGCGCCAGCCCTGTTCCCGTTCGCCTCAGGCCGACGCCGCGAGGTACGTGCGCGCGAGGCGCTGGTAGAGGTGACCGATCGCCGACAGACGCGACTCCGCCAGGAACCTCGCTCGTTCGAGGTCAGCGCTGCCGACAGCCAGGCGGATCCCGCCGGCCGAGTCGATCGGCTCCTCCTCGGTCGTCGCGTCCCAGGGCCCGGGGATCGCGTACTGGATGGCGGCAAGCTCCAGCGGACGCACGCGGCCCCGATCCCAGTTGGCCAGCACCTCGCTCACGTCGAAGTGGATGTCGGTCCGCGCCCGGCCGATCGGCAAGCTCGCGGTCGGCGTCATGTCGTGGAGCAGCGTCCGGCGCAGGATGAACGGGATTCCCCAGCGTGCGCCGCCGTACGTCACCAGCTGGTACTGCAGGCGGAGGCTCTTCGCGACGATCTGCCAGAAGGTGGCGAGCATCTCCGCCTCTTCCTGGCGGTTGAGCGCGGTCAGCGTCTTGACGCGCCAGTCACTGTCCTGGCGGTAGGCGAACCCGAGCGACATCAAGCGGGCATACTCCGGCTCGATCCCCAGGTGCTCCTCGAGGGCGGCGTTCACGGCGTCCGCTTCCTTCGGGAGGAGTCGCCCCTCGCGATAGGCCTCCCACGAGCCCTCGCTCGTGTGCACGAGGCCCCGGAGGTACCGGATCGCCTGCAGGAACACCGGCCGGGCGAGGTCCGGATGGAGCTGGCGAAGGTCGGTGTCGAGCGCTGTCACGGGGTCGACGATCAGGATCACGGCAGACTCCCTCGAGCGCGTGGCTCGGCTGGCGAGGCGGGTGGCTACGGGTCGCTGGCGGCACCGGGCGCGCCAGGCCGCGGGCTCCGTATCGGCGCCTCGCCGGCAAGGTAGATCATCACGCCGCGCTTGACCGGGCGGATCTCAATGATGCCACTGGCGGCCAGGCGCTGCGTGACGGCGACGGGATCCAGGCCTGGAAACCGCCGGCGGAAGGCCGCAGTGAACCCCGACAGGCGGGCGTGGATGCCTTTGAACGGCGGCACGCGCAGCGTCTGGATCGCGTGGATGACGAACTCGTCGGGGGTCATCGCGGCGCGGCTGTGGCAGAAGTGTCCGGATGCGCGCTCAGTTCGGGCAGAGCGCCGTCGCGGCTGCAATGGCCTGGCGGACGAACTGCCGGCAGGCGGCCGGAGCGCGGCGCAGCGCAAGGGCTTGGGCGGCGGCGAGCGCCGAGGCATTGGCGCCAGACGCCACCTGACCCTCGGCCACGAACAGATCGACCGCAATCCGTTCCTCCTGGAAGGAGACGCGAACGAAGGTGGTGGCCGTGACGACGTCGGCCCTCGGGCGCGTGAGGACGACGTGAAGATCAACATCGAATGCCGGCGTCGACAGCAGCGACGTTGAAACTGCCAAGGGGTGGCGGACGATCCGGGGTGACGGTGCGCGATCGTAAGGTTCCATACGGCACCAGGCCTCGTGGCGGCGACGTTCAGTGTCGAGCGCACGCGGCGGAGAGATCCACATCAGGCGGAACGCATGGCGAGCGGGAGGCGCTCGTGTGCGGCGAGGAAGCCGAGCACGACCTCCGCGATGTCGGCGGCCACGGGGTCGACCCCGCGGGTGCCGTCGATTCGGTGGAATCGCGGTTCCGTGCGCATCAGCGCGAGGTAGCCCTGGCGTACGCGCTCGTGGAATTCGCGGCCCTCGCGCTCAAAGCGATCGAAGCGCCGGCCGCCGATCCGCGCAAAGCCAACGTCCGGGGGCACGTCGAGAAACAGCGTGAGGTCAGGGACGGTCTGGCCGGCGGCGTGCGCGTTGAGCGTCTGCACCATGCAGGACCCGAGGCCACGGCCGTACGCCTGGTAGGCGACGCTTGCATCGATGAAGCGGTCGCAGAGCACGACCCGTCCCGCGTCGAGCCAGGGCCGGATCTTCTCGGCCACGTGCTGGGCGCGCTGGGCCAGCATCAGGAAGAGCTCGGCCAGTGGCTCCGGGCGGAGGTTGTGCAACGCGAAGATCGCCTCTCCGAGCGCAGTGCCCTTTGGCTCGCGCGTGAGCTCGACTGGGAGGCCGGCGCCGCGGAGGCACTCGGCCAGCCGTGCGATCTGAGTACTCTTGCCGCTCCCGTCCGGGCCCTCGAACGTGATCAAGACGCCCGCGGTACACGGTGGGAACGGTCCCGAAAGGTCGGTCATCGGTCACCTGGTCTCATCTGGCACCCCTGCGCGAGGCTCTCCACCGCGGTGGAGCAGCGATCGGGGAGCACCTTGTCCAACTACGCCATCTCACGCGCTCCACTCTCCTGCGGATAAAACGTCCCCTCGGGCCAGCATCGAAAGCTGCGAGGACGGCCACAATGCGGCCGGTGGGGTCACGCTGGGCAGAGCAGTGAGCCAGAGGTCGCTGACAGGAGCCAGATTGGCGGCTCGGGTGACGCGGCCCAGGCGGCGCTAACTCATGCGGACGTCGAGGTGCCCGCAGGCGACCGACCCCCAGGCACCCGGCCGTGACCTAGAACGGAACGTCGTCGTCCGCGCCTGCGGCGGTTTCGGCCGGGACCTCCGCACCAGCGCCGGCTTCGGTCGGCGCACCGGGCCTGCGCGTCAGGAATTGCACCGTGTCGGCGACGACCTCCACCACCGTGCGCTTGCCCCCGTCCTTCGCCTCGTACTCGCGGCTCTGGAGGCGACCGTCGACGAGGATTGCCGAGCCCTTGGCGAGATACTCGGCGCAGGCCTCCGCCTGCTTGGCCCACGCGACGACGTCGATGAAGAGGGTCTCCTCCCGCTTGTCGCCCTGCACCACGAACGTGCGGTTGACCGCCAGACGGAGGTTGGCAACCGCCGTACCGGCCGCCGTGTAACGGAGGTCGGGGTCGCGCGTCAGGTTGCCGATGAGCAGGACCTTGTTGAGTGAGGCCATAGCGACTCCTTCGGTGAGGGTAGAACCGCCCGGCGCAGATGCCGGGTCACGCTGGTGAACCGCTCGTGGACGTGACCGTCTCCGTGTGGACCTGTGCGGCGCTGCGCAGGATCGCGGAGTACTCGTCGAGGTGAGCTGCGATGCGAGGGTGCTGCGCGCCGAGCACCTCGGTGATGATGCCCAGCGCCCTGCGGCAGTGCGCCCGGGCCTCGGCCCAGCGCGCCTGCCGTGCTCGGAGCTCGGCGAACGTGAAGAGAGCGTCGGCGAGACGCAGGTGACCCGGGCCCAGACGCTCCTGCAGGATCGCCAGGGCTTCTTCGACAAGCGGCTCCGCCGCGCCGGGTTCACTGATCGCGACGGTGGCCTTCGCGAGGAGCTCGAGCGTTGTGGCGCGCTCGGGATGCCTCGGGTCCAGGCTCTTGACCTGGAGACGGAGCGCCTCACGGTGGAGTGAGACCGCCTCGCGCGCGCGTCGCTGGAGCCGCCGCAGCCGCCCGAGCGCGTTAAGGCTCTGGGCGATCAGAGGATGCTCGCCACGGCAGGCGCGCTGGCGGATGGTCAAGGCCTGCTCGAGGTAGGGCTCGGCCTGGGCGAGGTCGCCTCCGAGGATCAGGAGCTCGGCGGCACGGCCGTGGCTCTGGGCCATGGTGAAGTGCGTCTGGCCTACCGTCCTCTGCCGGACCGCCGTGCTGCGCTCGATGTACCGCCGGGCGACGTTGTAGAGGCTACGCAGCATCGCGGCGTCGGCGCAGACGTCAAGCGCCTTGGCGTAGTTGACCTCGTGCTCGCCGTTCATGTTGTCGTAGACGGCCAGGGCGATCTCGGCCGCCTTCTCCGCCTCCGTGTAACGGCCAAGGACGAAGCAGATGCCACCGAGATTCGCGAGGGCAGCGGCGCCCTCGAGGCTGTCGCGCGCCTTCGTCTGATCGAGGATGTCCAGAGCCTGGCGGAACAGTCGCTCGCCATCGGCGTACTGCCCCATCGCCTCGTATACGATGCCGAGCGTGCGGAGCGAGATCGACATGCGTGGGTTCGTCGGGCCGAAGATCTTCGCCGTCTCCAGCGCTACGAGCAGCAACGATTCGGCGCGCTCGTACTGCGCATCGAGGTAGGCCTGGACCGCCGCGTCGATGGTAGCGTCCCAGGTCATTCCGTTCTCCCTCAGTTCTTCGGGTTTCGCCGTACCAGTCATGTCCCGATTACTTCGACCGGAATGCCGCGCCGCTTCGCGCTCTCGATCGTGTGCTGCGTCCCACGCGACTGCCCGTCCCAGAAGGCGACGACGAGAGTTACGCCGGTATCGAGCATCTGCTCGTTCCGGATAAAGCCGGCCCGTTTGCCATACGTCGCCCAGTTGGCGGGGTGACGCTCGACGGTCAGGTTCAGCGTCTTGGCAGCACGATCGGCCATGGAGTCTGCGCCGACCGCTGCGCCGTGGACGATGGTGGCGTGCTCTTCCTCGATCTGGGCGAGTCTTCGCAGGATGGCATCGTAGTCGGTCCACCCGCGACTGCCGCATACGAGGACTCTCATTTGCGGTGCCTCCCTCGTATGACTTTCAGGAGTCATTGACGACAACGCGCTGCACGGCCAAGGCGTGGGCGCCTCATCGCGCGTCAGCCCCGGACATCGGGAAACCCGACCAGCAGGTCATCGAGCGTGGGCCGGTAGTTCGCTGGTACGACTTGAAAGCCGTGGGAGGTGACGAAGTAGCGCGTGCCCTCGGCGGCGACGATGTCACCGGCTTCGATCGCGCGAGGCAGGCGCGCCGCGACGAGCGCGAGGGCGCGAGCGAGCCGGACGTTGAGCGCCGCGCCGGCAGGCAGCGACCCGTCGGGGACGGTACATGCGACCGGAGTGGCGGGCTCGCTGCACGCGTAGAGTTCGATCGTGAGGGTCATGCTGACTCCGTGGGGATGAGTGGCACCGGGCTCTGCTGCCATCGACAGGCAGCGTCGCGCGAGGCGGCGTACCGGCGCGAGGCGGCTGCCGGGCTCAGCTGCCATCGGGAGGTGAGACGCTGAAGGCTTCAGGCCGCTGGCGCCGGAATCGATGAGCCGCGACTGAGGGCCCGCGACATCGGGATCCGACCGATCTCCGCCGCGCCCCGACGGACCGCGCGGACTGCGTGAGCGAGCGCCTTCTCGCTCGCGCCATGGCCGCGGGCGAGCACACGCAACGTCTGGATTGTGTCCGTCAGGTTTCCGTAGGCAAGGTAAGCCTGCCTGCCGTGCTCGACGGTCATCGTGTCGAGGTATAGTTCGAGCGTCTCGCGTGTCAGACGGAGACCGATCGTCTGGGTAATTGGCATGGATCACCCTCCTTCTGGGCCATCGGCGTTCGGGTAGTTGACGGCTAGGTCACTCACCGGGTCGGGCCAGCCGCCGACGGGAGGAGAGTCGCCGACTGGGAGACTCGCGCATCGCGATGAGGGCGAGCCGCGAGTCGAGGTATCCGACTGCAGATCTCGAGATCACGACCTGGCCAGACTCCGCTCGAGAGAGCCGTCGTCGGACGTGAGACCGTCCCGGCCGGGCCGATTCGGAGCCAGGCCTCGCAGACTACGGGTTGCCGCCCGGCGTCCTGCCAGACCGCCGGGCATACCGGCCAGGCGCTCCCTCGTCGAACGAAACGATCAAAGGGGGGTGAGGCAAACGTCGTGACGGCGGACCGGCCGTGGGACCTCTGGGGGTACGTCGAGAGAACTACGGCGTCATGGCGGTGCGGCCGGCGGTGGCGGGCCGACGGCCCGGGTCGCCCGGAAGCGTGGGGGCGGCCATCGCTGGCGACAAGCGCCGCGCGCCGGGGACCTCGCCCGCCTGGGTGCGCACGTAACGCTTCCACCCCCAGAGCGCGATGCGCTGCAGGAAGAGTGTGACCACCGCGCCCGCCCCGACGAGCAGGACAGAGTCGAGGCGCGCATCGAGCACCACGACCTGCGGGCCATGGCCGACGCCGATCGCCCATGCGCAGGTGAGGCCGAAGACGAAGGCCAGGGCGCTGTGGGTCATGAGGAAGCTGGGGACGTGGTATCGCTTCAACGTCCTCTCCCTGGGTGTGTCAACGCTCGCCGCAGTACTGGGCGCCGAGCGCTGGCAGCATGTCCCGAGCCAGGATGCGTCGGTGGCAGAAGGACGCCGTGGGCGCGCAGTAGCAGAGCAGAGTCACCTCGTCGCGAGCGAGCAAATGTGCCCATGCTTCCTGGTGAAGGCGGTAGCTTGCGCGCATGAGATCGAAGTAGTACGTGCGGTACGCCTCCGGCGAGAGGCGGCCCCGCTTGGCACCGAGCACCATATCCCACCGGTCGGGCGCGAATGGGCGCCCCTCCGGCGACGCCGACTTGATCGTGATGTCCAGCCCATCGGCGCCGTGGTACTTGCCGATCTGTGCCGTGTAGACGCGTAGCATAGGTTCCTCGGACTGATGTCCTGACGTCCATGGCTTGTCGAGTGCCACCCGCCGCCGACCATCGGAGATCCGTGGTCAACCGTCCTGGCGATTCCTTTTCGACCGGCCCAGGGAGTCGGCGATCCGTGCACCACGAAGACAGTGGACGTCGGAACCGGAGTCGCCCAACAGCACACACCCGAGTCGGTGGCCTCCGACGCTCAGCCACAGCAGTCCAACGATCGGACCGCGACACGGTGTCTCCCTCACGGCCGCAGGACCGAGCATCGACACGGGCAGGAGCTCGACTCGCACACGAGGGCCTTCCGCAGTGGAGTTGGAGCGCCTGCACAGCTCGAGATCGCGGCAACGACCTCACGCCGCAGGCAGTTCACGTACGTCGCGGGCAATCTCGATGGAAGTCGCCAACAGCCTCTCAACGAAGTCAGACCGCCCCGCGTGACGACGGCGCCAAACCGGAGCAATACCTCGCGACCGATACGAAGGGCACCGCGAGCAAGCGAACGATCACGCGCGACGGAAGCACGGCCGCAACGCCGACACCAAGCCGCGACGCGGCGTGGCGCCGCAACGGGTCTCGCGGGCGCCAACCCTCCCCCATGACCCGCACTCGGAGGCGACCAGCGCCAAGCACCTGCACGATGCCGCCCCTATATATTCATTAGGCATCTCCACACTCGGGCTCGGCGTCAGCCGATCCAGTGGCTCTTCATGAGGCGGTCGAGCCCGCTCTCGAGCCGGCGCTCGGCCGTCTCTAAGTCCGGCGGATCCCCGGTCCGGGCAGTCTGGGTGCCAAGGCCTGGAATCGCGTGCGTGGGGGTCTCCTCGGACGCGGCCGCCAGTCGGCTCGGAGCGTCCGGCTCGCTGGGCGCACGCCGACGACTGCGCGACCGGGCGGCGTTCGTGACGACTGTGCGTACCGCATCTGGACCGAGGGGCGGGCCGTCGAGGACAGTCGGGAGGTACTGCCTCAGGGCGGTCTTGATAGCACCCGGCCGACGCCAGCGCGGCAAAGCGAGGAGCATGCCCAGGAGTTCGAGGTCCTCGGGACTGTTGAGACTGAAGTAGAGGCTGCGGTAGTACGCGTCCGCCATGCTAGCCGTCCAGGGCGTGGGGAGC
>JBOHPM010000073.1:0-10036 GCA_050731715.1 Candidatus Rokuibacteriota bacterium | reverse complement strand
CGTTGGCGCCGGGGATGACGGGATCGGGCACCACGTGCGGGAAGCTGGCCTCGATGGCCTTGAGGTACTCGTCGGCCCCCGGGAAGGACTTCTTGAACGCGTCGGCGCGGAGATGCGAGATCCGCCAGGGGTCCATGATCGTCTTGGGGTCCATGACGATCCGGAGGCTCTGCTCGGGCGCCGAGATGAGCTCGAGCACTTTCATGGTCGCTTCTTTCTTCTGGGAGTAGATCGACACGGCCATCGCCCGGCCGGGCGTGAGCGGCGGCCGGTGGACGATCTTGCCGTCGATCTCGGCGCCGGGGACGATGCCGAAGCCGGCCTTGCCGATGATGAGGGACTCGGCCGGGTTGCCAACCCGCTTGCCGGTGCTCGTCCACGAATAGAGCATCGGCACCTCACCCTTGATCAACATGGTCTTGGGCTCCTCGGACTCGAAGAGGAGCACACCGGGCGGGTAGTACGGCATGGTCTTGACCATTTCGTCGAGCGCGCGGAGGCCGGCCGCCTGGTTGATGAGCGGCTTCATGTTCTGGTCGAAGTACATGCCGCCGTACGAGAAGAACCGCGCCCGCCACCAGTGGTACGAGAAGCCGCTGGCGCTTGGCTTGTAGGAGGCGCCGGCGCCGAAGAGCTTCTGGTCGGAGCCGTCCCAGCCCCAGCCGTGGAAGAACTCCGCAGCGGTGTCCCACTGCTTCCACGTTTTCGGCGCGGCCAGGTCATAGCCGTACTTGGCCTTGAACTTCGACTTGTTCTGGGGCCGGTCGAACGCCGCCTTGTTCCAGAACATGATGTGGATGTCGCCGTCGTAAGGCATGCTCACGATCTTCCGGTTGTGCTGCAGCATCAGCTTCTTGTAGACGTCGGGGATGTCGTCCATGAAGAACTCGAGCTTCAGCTTCTGGATCCACGGCTCCAGCGGCTCGAAGTGCCGCCCGTAGTCGGGCATGTTGGAGGGCCCGAACATGATGAGGTCCCAGGGGCTCTTGCCGCTGTTGAACTCCAGCAGGGTCTTGGCCACGAAGGCGTCGAGCGGGATGACCTCCGTCTCGATCTTGATGCCGAGCTTGTCGTAGACGTCTTTCTCCACGAGGCTCAGCGAGTATTTGACGTACTCGGCGTTGACGATGGCCCGGATGGTAGTGCCCTCGTAGGGGCGCTTGGCCTGAGCCGGGGCCTCGCGGATCGCGAAGGCGCCGAGCGCGACCAGGCCGACGGCGACGAGGGCGATGAAAGGACGCGAGAGCCGCTTCATAGAAGCCTCCTGGGCCTCAGCCCTTGGTGCCGCCGAGGGCGAGGCCTTTCACGAGGTAGCGCTGCAGGAGAAACGCGACCGCGAACGCGGGCAGGACGCCCAGCACGACGGAGGCCGAGGCCTCGCCGTAGAAGGTGTCGGTCCCACCGCTGGTGAACGTGGTGACCAGGACCATCATGGTCTTGGTCTCGATGCCGGTGAGGACGACGGCGAAGAGGAACTCGTTCCAGGTGGCGATGAACGAGAACAGCGCCACCACGGCCATGCCGGGCGCGATGATGGGCATCACCACGCTGACGAGGGCGCGCAGGCGCGAGCAGCCATCGATGAGCGCGGCCTCCTCGATCTCCACGGGAAAGTCGCGCAGGAAGCCGACCAGCAGCCAGACGGCGAACGGGATGTAGAGGACCGTGTAGACGATGACGAGACCGAGGTAGGAGTTCGTGAGGCCGAGCACCTTGTACATGAGGTAGATGGGAATGATCAGAGCGATCGCCGGGAGCATACGCAGCACGAGCAGCACCACGCTCAGGAGCCCGCCGCCGAACCGCCAGCGGGCGATGCTGTAGGCAGTGGGCAGGCTCACCGCGAGGGCGGCGAACATGCTGAGCGAGGAAATGACCAGGCTGTTGCTGAAGTAGCGGAGTCCGCTCGAGTGCGTGAAGAGCCGGACGTAATGCGCCAACGACGGCTCGGCAGGGATCCAGACCGGCGGAAAAGCGAAGAAGTCCTCGTTGCCCTTGAGCGAGGTGGTGACGATCCAGAAGAAGGGACCGAGGAAGAACACCAGCGCTGCGGCCAGCCCCAGATACGTGAGGGCCTGGGCCAGCCAGCCCCGCACGCGGTAGCCGCTCACCCGTCGCGCCGAGACGCTCGCCCGCTCGGCGGCGATCACGCTCACGCGGCGGCCCTCGCTTCGCGGCGGCGCTGGACCAGCATGAAGACGAGCGTGAGGATGAGCACGCCGCCGACGATCAGGTACGACAGCGCGGAGGCATAGCTCATCCGGAAGTCGTTGAAGCCCACCAGGTAGGTGTTGAAGGCGACGGTCTCGGTCGCCCCTCCCGGCCCGCCAAAGGTCAGGATGAAGATCAGCCCGAAGAGCTTGGTGAGGTCGATCATCCGGATCATCACCCCCACCGCCATCGTGAACTTGAGCAGGGGGAGCGTGATGTACCAGAAACCCTGCCACGAGCTGGCGCCGTCGGCCTTGGCCGCCTGGTAGAGCTCCTGGGGGATCGACTGCAGCCCGGCCAGGAGCACCAGCATCATGAAGGGGGTGTTGTGCCAGACCTCGACCAGCACCACCGCGATGACCGAGATCAGCGGCGTCGCGAACCAGTCGAAGTAGACGTCGATGAGACCGAGCTGCAGGCCCATGTTGTTGATGGCCCCGTATTTGACGCCGAACATCATCCGCCAGGCCATGGCGGCCATGACCGGGGACACCATGGGCGGGATCGCCAGCAGGGCGGTCATGATCGGGCGGGCCCGGATGGGTCGGTTGAGCATCAGGGCGATCCCGAGTCCGAGCAGCAGCTCGAGCACCAGCGAGGGGATGATGATGACCGCGGTGTTCCAGACGGATCCCCAGAAGCGCGCGTCGCGGAAGAGGGCCTCGCTGTAGTTGCCCAGCCCGACGAATTCGTAGTCGGGCCCGACGGCGAGATCGAAGTTCTGGAGCGAGAGATAGAAGGCGTAGGCCAGCGGGAAGACGATGACCAGCGCGATCAGGAACAGGGAAGGGGAGGCAAACGCGTAGGGCTCCCACTGCTTGCGCTTCAGGGCGATCGCGGACAGACGCATCCGGCCCTCCCTCGGCCCACACCTGACGGTGGCAACCCGCGGCGTGCGCAGAATCTGCGCGCGCGCCGAGGCCTTGTCAAGGGGACGCCGCCACCAGTCGCTCTCGCCCGGTCACCATGTCGTCGAGCGTCCCGAAGGCCATCATGTAGTGGCCCCGGTAGCCGGCGCCCTCGATGCGCCGGAACATGCGGGAGAAGTCGATCGTGCCCTCGCCGGGGCGCAGATGCTGCTCGTAGCGCCCGTGGCTGTCGGCCAGGCGGACCTCGCCGCACCGGCGAATGTCCATGGCGTCGAGGAAGCCGTCGATCCCCTCGGGGACGAGATGGGCGTGGTTGACCGTGAAGGCCCACCCGAGGTTGGGCGACTGGATCCGACCGAAGTACTCGCGGCACTCCTTGAGGTCGTGGGCCAGGTAGCGGATCTCGGCGTGCTCGGGCTCGCGGTTGAGATTCTCGAGGAGGAGGCGCACGTTCGCCCGCTCGGCCAGGGCGGCCGCGCGCTGCAGGCGCTCGAGGCTCGCCGCCTGCCGGGCCGAGTAGTCGCCGGTGAAGTGGTAGCCCGCATGGACGACGACCCACTCCGCGCCGAGCCGCCCGGCCAGCTCGATGTAGGTCTGCAGATAGCGGTCGGTGGCCTCGGCCAGGAGCGGCGAGGTCTCGGCGACGTTGACGGCAGAAGACGAATGCAGCCCGAGGTGGATCCGGTGGCGCTCGCAGGCGCTGCGCAAGGCGGCCACCCGGGTCGGCGTCCACGTGGCGGGCGCGTTGGGATGATCGGGTGCGCCTTCCAGGCAGCAGTCGACGTAATGGACGTCGTGGGCGGCGGCCCAGGTGAGCCCGTCTTCGAGCGGCCGGCGCCCCCCGAGGTCCACGCCGATCCGGTCACGCAGCGTCATGACGCCGTCAGTAGCCTTTTCGCTTGTCGATCACCGCCAGCAGGGGCTGATCGGCCCGGAGCCGGCGGAGATTCTCGCAGAACGTGGCGATGACCCGGCCCGCGCGGCGGGGCGAGCCCCCGGCGGTGTGCGGGGTGACGATGACCCGGGGGTGCGTCCAGAGGGGATGCCCGGCCGGGAGCGGCTCGGGGTCGGTGACGTCGAGGCCGGCGCCGCCGATCAGCCCCTGCTCCAGCGCGGCGAGGAGGTCCTCGCCGTACACGATGGCCCCGCGGGTCACATTGATGAGCAGGGCGTGGCGCCGCATGCGACGGAACAGATCCCGGCTGAAGAGGTGGTGCGTGGCCTTGGTGAGGGGCAGGCAGATGACCACGGCATCGGACTCGCCCAGCAAGTCGTTCAGCCGGTCGTTGCGCCACAGCGTCACCCCGGGCTCGGCCGGCACGTCCTCGATGTCCACGGCCAGGACCCGCATGCCGAAGCCCAGCGCGCGGCGGGCGACCTCGCGCCCGGTGCCCCCGAAGCCCACGACGCCCAGGGTCTGCTCCCAGAGCTCCCACTGCTCCCGGCGGATGGCCTCGCGCAGCCCGTAGTCGGGACGGCGGATCGCTGTGTGCAGGCCCCGGGTGAGCGCCAGCAGCAGGGCCATGGCGTGCTCGGCCAGATGGATGCCGACGCCGCCCTTCTCGCTGGCCAGGACGATGTCGCTCTCGACGAGCTCCTGCGTGAGGATCGCGTCCACGCCGGCACCGATCGACTGGTAGTAGCGCAGACGCCGGGCCTGGCTCAGCACCTCGGCGTTCACGCGGCCGAAGAGCACGTCGGTGTCGGCGATCTCCGCCTTCTGCTGCGTCGGATCTCGGGTCTCCACGAGCCGGCTTCCCGGCCCCGCGGCGTCCAGAATCCTGGCGCGGTCGTCGGGGCTCAGGGCCGGAACGATCATGAGCGGCGTGTAGAGGATTTTCATGACTGCAGCTCCGGGACCACCCACAAGGGCGGACGCCCTGCCGCCACCCGCTGGATGTTGTCGAAGGAATTGCGGAAGGCCCGGCCCCAGTTCTCCCAGGTGGGGCCCGCCATGTGGGGGGTGATGATCACGTTGTCGAGCGCGAAGAGCGGATGGTTCTTGGGCGGCGGCTCCTCGACCAGCACGTCGAGCCCGGCCGCGGCGATCCGGCCCGTGCTCAGGGCCTGGTGGAGCGCGGCCTCGTCGACCACCGGCCCCCGGCAGGTGTTGATCAGGATGGCCCCGGGCTTCATGGCCGCGAACTGCGCGGCCCCCATGAAGCGGTGGGTGCGCTCGTTGAGCGGCACGTGGAGGGTCACCACATCCGCGGCGCCCAGCAGCTCCTCGAACAGGACGAAGCGAACGCCGAGGGCATCCTCCTGATCTTCGGTCAGGCGCACGATGTCGTAGTAGACGACCTCGGCGTCGAAGGCGCGCACCCGGCGGGCCACCTTCTTGCCGATGGTGCCCAGGCCGATGATGCCCACGGTCTTGCCGGCGAGCTCGTAGAGGCGGTGCTCGTCGAAGCCGCCGACCCGCCAGTTGCCGGCGACCACGTTGCCATGCAGCCACACTCCGCGCTTGAGCGTGGCCAGCATCAGCATGAGCGTGTGCTCGGCGACGGCCAGCGCGTTGGAGCCGCCGTTGTTGGCGATCGGCACGCCGGCCCGGCGGGCCGCGGCCAGGTCGATGCGGTCGTAGCCCGCGCTGATCAGCTGGACCAGACGCAGCCGGGGCGCCGCCCGGAAGAAGGCCGTGTCGATGCCGCCCCGGGCGAAGCCCATCCAGTACTCGGCATCGGGGAGGTGGCGCGCGTGCTCCGGCGACACGCGGTCGGCCACGTGCAGCTCGTAGCCATCAGGCAGCATCGCGCGAGCGAGGTCCATGATGGGCTTGGGCAAGGGCGGCGAGAACAGGATCTTGGTGGCCACGGTCTCTCCTCGGAAGCGGCGAATTGGTCGCACATTTATAGTCGATCCCTCAGGCGGGAACAAGCCGGTCGCTCCCTCACGCTCGCGTCAGCAGCATGTAGGTGGCGCGGCCGACGGCGAGCAGGCGGCCGCTGGCGTCGGTGATCCGGGCCTCGCCGAAGGCGATGGTCCGCCCCTTCCTCAAGATGGATCCCTCGGCGATGACCTCGCCCTCGCGCACCGCGGCCAGGAAGCTGACGTTGAGGTCGAGCGTCGTCTGATCGAGGCCACCGCTGGCGGGAGCGGCGTAGGTCCCCAGAGCCCCGCCCACGGCCATGTCCACCAGTGAAGAGTAGATGCCGCCATGGAGGGGGGCGCCGGCGTCGTTGCACAGGTCGTCGCGGACGGCGACACGCAGCCGCACCCAGCCCTCACGCGCGTCGTCGACCTGCACGCCCAGGTGGGCCCAGAAGCGATTGGCCCGGGCCCGCTCACGGATGGCGGCCAGGAGGTCCGTGGCCACGGCCCGTAGTATAGTCGAGCCGGACATGGCGGCTGAGCGCATCCTGGACGGGCTCAACCAGCGCCAGCGGGAGGCCGTCACCCACGATACCGGGCCCCTCTTGATCGTGGCCGGGGCCGGCACCGGCAAGACCACCGTCATCACCCGTCGCATCGCCTGGCTCATCGCCCAGCGCCGGGCCCGTCCCGAGGAGATCCTGGCCCTCACCTTCACCGACAAGGCGGCGGCCGAGATGGAGGAGCGGGTCGACACGCTGGTGCCCTACGGCTACGCCGACGTGGAGATCTCGACCTTCCACGCCTTCGGCGACCGGATTCTCCGCGAGCACGCCCTGGAGATCGGGCTCACCCCGGACTTCCGGGTGCTCAACCGGGCCGAGCAGGTCATCTTCCTCCGCGATCGGCTGTTCGAGCTGCCCCTCGGCCACTACCGGCCGCTCGGCGACCCCACCCGCCACGTGCAGGCCTTGATCACGCTGATCAGCCGTTGCAAGGACGAGGACGTCGCGCCGCCCGCGTACCAGGCCCACGCCGAGCGGCTGGCGCTGGACGCGGCGGCCGCCGCCGACTACGAGGCCGCCCGCGAGCGCGCCGCCCAGCAGCGGGAGCTGGCGGCCACCTACGCCAAGTATCAGGAGCTGATGGCCCGCGACGGCTGCGTGGACTTCGGCGACCAGATCGTGCTGGTCTTGCGCCTGCTGCGAGCCCGCCCCTACGTGCTGAACGCCTACCAGCGACGCTTCCGGTACGTCCTGGTCGACGAGTTCCAGGACACCAATCACGCCCAGTTCGAGCTGGTGAAGCTCCTGGCCGCCCGCCACGGCAACGTGACGGTCGTCGGCGACGAGGATCAGGCAATCTACCGCTTCCGGGGCGCCGCCATCTCGAACATCCTGGGATTTCTCGACGTGTACCGCGATGCCCGCCAGATCGTCCTGACCGAGAATTACCGGTCGACTCAGGAGATCCTGGACACGGCGTATCGGCTCATCGTCAATAACAACCCCGACCGGCTCGAGGTCCGCAGTGGCATCAGCAAGCGCCTGCAGGCCGTGGCCGGACCCGGGCAGGCTCCCGCCAGCCTGTGCTACGAGACCGCCACCCAGGAGGCGGACGCCGTCGCCACGATGATCCGCGACAAGGTCGCCCAGGGGACGTGGCGGTACGACGACGTGGCCGTCCTCGTGCGGTCCAATGGCGACGCCGATCAGTTCCTGCGCTCCCTGAATCTGCGCGGGATCCCGTGGACCTTCTCGGGCAACGCCGGTCTCTACGGGCGGCCGGAGATCCGGCTCCTGATCTCCTTCCTGCGCTCGGTCGCCCATGTGGACGAATCGGTGAGCCTGCACTACCTCGCCTCGTCCGACCTGTATCAAGTGCCTATCGTGGATCTCACGCGCTGCGCGACCTACGCGCAGCGTCGCCACGTGGCGCTCTTCGACGTCTTCCGGCGCGCCGGCGAGATCGCCGAGCTGCGGGACGAGATCGCCGAGGAGGGCCAGGTGGCCATCCGGCGGCTGGTGGCGGATCTCACCCGCTACATGGAGCTCGCCCGCGAGCGACAGACGGGCGAGGTCCTCTATCAGTTCGTCGTCGATTCCGGCTGGCTGACGCGGATGTCGAAGGCGGCCACCGCGCGCGATGAGGCCGAGGTGCAGAACATCCGCCGCTTCTTCGACCGCGTCCGGGACGCGTCCCGGGCGCTGCGCTACGACACCGTCGCCGAGTTCGTGAAGCATCTCGATGCGCTGATCGAGGCGGGGGACGACCCGGCGGTGGCCGAGGCCGACGTGGACAGCCCGGCCGTGCGCGTGCTCACCGTCCACAAGGCCAAGGGGCTGGAGTTCCCCGTCGTCTTCCTGGTCAATCTGGTCCAGGACAAATTCCCGTCGCGACGTCGCCGGGATGCCCTCGAGCTGCCGGTGGAGCTGGCGACGGACGTGCTCCCCAGCGGCGACCATCACCTGCAGGAGGAGCGGAGGCTCTTCTACGTCGGCATGACGCGGGCTCGCCGGGAGCTCTACCTCACGAGCGCGCGGGACTATGGCGGCAGCCGGCAGCGCAAGGTCAGCCAGTTCGTGCTCGAGGCCCTCGATCTGCCCCGGGACGCCACGCGCCCCTTCAGCGCGCACCCCATCGAAGAGATCGAGCGCTCGGCTCCGGCGGCCGCCGTGCCCGGTCCGACGCTGCTGCCGCTCGGCCCCGACGACGAGCTGGTCATCAGCCACAAGCAGATCGACGACTACCAGACCTGCCCGCTGAAGTACAAGTTCGTGAATGTCCTGCGACTGCCGATCCGGCGTCATCATGCCGTCGCCTTCGGGGCCGTCGTGCACAAGGCTGTGGAGTACTACCTGCTCCGCCGCGCGGTCGGCAACTACACCCCGCTCGAGGAGCTGCTCAGCGCGTATGATCGGGCCTGGGCGGGCGAGGACATCCTGCGCGATCGCCCGGGCAGCCATGAGCCGGCCGAGGGTTTTCTCAGCCGCGAGCACGAGGAGGCCCGCAAGGCGGCTGGCCGCGAGGGGCTCAAGCGCTTCTGGCACCAGGAGGAGGCGGACGGCGTCAAGCCGACCTGGGTGGAGCGGGAGTTCGGCTTCAGCCTGGGGGCCGATCGAGTGCGCGGGCGCTACGACCGGGTGGACGAGGACCTGCTGGGCGCGGTGATCATCGACTACAAGACCAGCGACGTCACCCGCCAGAAGGACGCCGACAGCCGGGTGGCCAAGAACCTCCAGCTCAAGGTGTACGCGCTGGGCTGGCGCGAGATGACGGGCAGCCTGCCCCAGCGGGTGGAGCTACGCTTCATCGACTCCAACGTGGTGGGCCGCCACACGCCGACCATCGAGGACACCGAGACGGCCATCGCCTCGGTCAAGGCTGCGGCCGCCGGCATCCGGGCTCGCCGCTTCGACGCCACGCCGTCGTTTGGCGCCTGCCGCTCCTGCGCCTACAACCAGATCTGCCCGTATACGGCGACCAGCGAGTAACGTGCCCTACGGGGAGGCCGATACCCGTGCCAAGCTGATCGATCCGGCTCTCCATGCCCGGGGCTGGACGGAGGATCTGATCCGCAGGGAAGAAACGGCCGGGGCCGTGGAGATAGCCGGCGAGCGGCCTCGCCGCCGGCCGGGCGGCCGTGTGGACTACACCCTGCGCGTCAAGGTCAACGCTGAGAGCCAGGCGGTGGCCGTCGCGCTTATCGAAGCCAAGGCCGAGAGCCTGCCGCCAGCGCATGGACTCGAACAGGCCAAGACCTACGCGGCTTGCCGGCGTCTGAACGTCGTCCTCGCGTTCGCCTCCAATGGCCACCAGTTCGTCGAATTCGACCGTATGAGCGGGCTGACGACGGCGCCGCGGCCCCTGCGCCAGTTTCCGACCCCGGCCGGTGTTGCTGCGTCGGGCGTTCAGGGGAGCTGTGAAGGGGTTTATAACACGGTTGTGCTATTATCGATGTGTGGCTGAATCGAAAACAGAACCCGCCCCTATTAGCGCCCACGCAAATGAGCAAGGCTTTCGTGCCTACCGGTAGCCCACCCGGCCGCAAGGTCCGCTGCGCTGGGGGCTACACGGCCTTCGTGCCGGACCCGCTTCCACCCGCGATCGAGTGGACGCCGCAGCTGGTGCGTGCGCTGTCGGAC
>JBOHPM010000072.1:0-10040 GCA_050731715.1 Candidatus Rokuibacteriota bacterium | reverse complement strand
AGGCCCAGGCCCAGGGCGCGCCCGCGTCGGCGCCAGCCCCCGGTCCACCGAAACGCGTTGCCGGTGTCGATGCCGCGCACCCTCGCCTCCTACCGCGCCGGCGCCGGGCTTGGCCGGCGGGGCCGGTCGCCGGCGCCGTTGTCCACGGGGGGGCGTTGCCCGAGCCGCTCCGACAGGGTCCGCGCGGCCCCCTTCACCTCGGTGGCCAGGGCCTGGAGGCGTGGGCGAACCCGTTCCGTGGGGCCGCCGATCGCGCAGGCGCCGGCGACCCGGCCGTAGCGGTCGAAGACCGGGGCCGCGATCCCCGAGGCGCCGGGGACCAGCTCGTCGATCGTGACGCACACACCCGCCCGCCGGATTTCGTCCAGCGAGGCCCGGAGCGCCGACCGGCTCGTCACCGTCCGGTCCGTGTGCCGGGCCAGCGGCAGCGATCGCACGATGTCCTCGCGTTCCTCGGCCGACAGGAAGGCCAGGATCACCTTGCCGCTCGAGGTCGCGTGGAGCGGCCGCCGATCGCCCACGCCGGCGGCATAGCGGATGACCTGCTCGCTCTCGACCTTGTCCACGTAGACGATGCCGCTCCGGTCGCTGGACAGCGTGCTCAGGAACACCGTCTCCCCGGTCCGTCGCATCAGGCCCGCCACCACGGGCTGCGCGACCTCGACCAGCCCCCGTCGCCCAGGCGTGGTCGCGCCGAGGTCGAGCGCGCTCGCCCCGAGCCGGTATTCGCCGGCGCGGCCCTGGGCGAGGTACCCGCGCGCGGTGAGCGCGCGGAGGAGCGGCAGCAGGCTGCTCTTGGGGGCCTCGAGACGGGCGCTGACGTCACGGAGCGCCAGGCCGTCGGTGGTCGCCGCGACCAGCTCCAGGATGTCGACGACGCGGTTGGCGGCCCGGTGCCCGCCCTGCCCGCCCGGGCGTCGCGGCCGGGGCGTTCTCCTATCGGCACCACGTTCGGTATTCGGCACGAACCGAGTATACCGCACCCGGCGGCGATTGGTACCCGGGAGGGGGCGAGATCCGCGGCGGGACCTAGTAGCCCGCGGACCGCAGGCGGAGCGTCACGCGGGTGCCGACGTTGACCTCGCTGCGGAGGTCGAGCTGTCCGCCCAGCTGGCGCATGATACCGAGGGCCGCGCTGAGCCCGAGGCCCGACCGCTGTGGCCCCTTGGTCGTGAAGAACGGCTCGGCGGCGCGCTGCAGGACATCCTCCGACATGCCGATGCCGGTGTCCGAGACGACACACAGCACGCTGTCTCCGGCCCGCGACGTCGCCAGCGTGACGGCGCCCCGCTCGCCCACCGCCTCGATCGCGTTGCGCACGACGTGGGCGAGCGCCTCCTCGAGCAGCGCCTGGTCGGCGACAACCCGGGGCAGCGACCCCAGATCGAGGCCGATCTCGAAGGCGACGCCCCGGGCCATCGCCTCGGCGTGATCCGGGCGGCAGAGGGCCACCGCGCGCTGAGCGGCGAGATTGAGATCGGCCGACTCGGCCGCGTCCTTGGGGCGGCCCAGGGTGAACTGGCGGAGCCCGTCCACGAGAGACGCGGTGTCGAGCGTCGTGCGCTCGGCGATCTCCAGCAGGCTGCGATGGTCGTCGTGCACGAGCTTCGGCTTGAGCAGCTGGATGCCGGCGAGGATGACCATGAGCCGGTTGTTGACGTGGTGGGCGACCCCGGCGGCCAGCTCCTCGGTGGCCCGCAGTCGCGCCTCGTCGAGGAGCCGGCCCTGGGAGCCGCGGAGATCCTCGTAGAGCCGTGAGTTCTCCAGGGCCAGGGCCGCGTGCCCGGCAAAGATCGACAGGAGCTGGAGGTCGGTCTCCCGGGTCACCTTTCCCTCGGGCAAGCCGAGCGTGAGGACCCCCAGGAGCTTGCCCCGGGCCCGCAAGGGAACGACCCGCGCCGGCCCCGAACCCGGGATGTCTCGGGTCGAGATCTCGTCCAGGGCGTCGGTCGAGGGCCGGGCCGGCGGTGCGGGCAGCCGGTGCCCGAGCCAGCGGGCGTCGTCGACCTCCCCCGCCGTGGCCACGCACGTCAGCTCCTGGGAGGCGGTGTCGAGCTGGTACAGCATGGCCAGGCGCGCCCGGAAAAGTTCGAGGATGGTCGAGACGATTCGGTGGTGCACTCGGCCGATGTCGAGGGGCTCCACCAGGTCCCGGGTCATCGCGGCCAGCGCCAGGGCGGCTTCCTCGCTGCGGGCCCGCTCCATGAGCTGGCCCGTCAGCTGCTGATTGGCCCGAGACAGCTCCCAGGCGCGGTCGGCTCGCCGCTTCAGGTGGCCGGTGACGAGGACGAGGACCAGGCAGGCGAGCGCAACGATCTCGACCTGCCGAAACGGCGCGTCGAGCCCGAAGGGTACGGCAACGGCGCGTATCAACGCATCGGCGACGACGAGTCCCGAGCTGGCCAGGCCCGGTCCCACGCCTCCCTTGACGACCGCGTACACCACGCAGGCCAGGTGGATCGGGTGGGCGATGAACTCTCCGTCCGCGAGCGCATTCAGGCCCAGAATGGCGGTGGCGGTGACGAGAAAGCCCATCAGGCGGTCAGCGCCCGTCGGGTGCCCCGACCCTGGTCGCGCTTTGACCATCATGAGATCGCTTCCATAGCAGCGCTTCGGCGTCGCAACGCGCGTGCCACACGGCGGCGCGCGCAAGTTCCTCACGGCGCGAGCCCATTTGCGGCAGGGCAGCCCGGCCACAGCATGTCAGCGCTCTGACGCCATGTCGCGACAGGCTCGCCCACCGCGTCGATGGACCAGATGCACTTTCTACCACTGAGAGTTGTAGGGCTGACACTATCGCCGGCGCCGATGATTCCACGGGTGAGGTATTCAACAATGAATCCAGCCTGTTGGTCTTATCACAGTCGGTGGCATTACAAATGCCCCGGCAAATCGCCCCTTTCTTTATCGGGGTCGCCTGGCTGCACAGAGAGGGCATGCGCGATGAACGGAGAAAGCAGCGGCGTGACGCAAGACGATCCACTGTCACCGTGCGGGCACCGCAACGCACCGGGCTCTCACTTCTGTGATGCCTGTGGCGTCAAGCTGTCGATGCGATGCCCCTGGTGTCATACGACCAACCGCGAACACGCGCAGTTCTGCAGCCACTGCGGAATCGGTCTGACTCGCGCTCCGGCCACCGGACCGGAGCCGCAACCCTACGACCCCCTTGCCTGGACGCCGGCGGGCGGCGACCAGCCGAGCGCGGATGGGCCCGAGGACACCGAGCGTCTCACGCAGATGGCGCGCTTCCTTCGGCCTCGCCGACCGGGACGACAAGTGTGGCTCTGGCTCGGGGCCGTGAGCGTCAGCGTCGTGATCGGGTTCCTGGGTGCCCGGCTCCTGTCACCGCACGACACCCAGCGTCTGAGCCTGCTCGGAACGAGTGCGCGCGAGCCCGGCGAGGGCTCGGCCTCCCCACCCTCGGCGGAAAAGCCGGCGGTCGCCGCGGTGGCTCACCCCCGCGCGGGCGGCGAGCTGGCGTTCGTGGTGCCGGCCGAGCCTCCCTCTTACGACGCCCACCGGGAGGAGACCTTCGCGCTGATACACCCGACGGCGCCGCATTACAGCACCCTGCTCCGCATCGACCCGTCCGACAAGACGGGCACCCGCGTGGTCGGCGACCTGGCCGAGTCGTGGACCATCTCCCCGGACAAGCGCACATACGTGCTCAAGCTGCGCCGCGGGGTGAAGTTCCACGACGGCAGCGAGCTGACGTCGCGGGACGTGCGGGCGACCTACCAGAAGATCATCGCGCCCCCGCCCGGGGTCACCTCGGCCCGCAAGGGCGAATACCTCCAGATCGAGACGGTCCAGGCGCCCGAGCCCTATCTGGTCGCGTTCAAGCTCAAGTGGCCCACGCCCTCGTTCATCCATTCGCTGGCCTCGCCATGGAACTGGATCTACAAGGCGGACATTCTCGAGAAGGACGTCCACTGGTACGAGACGAACATCATGGGGACGGGCCCGTTCACGTTCGTCGAGCACGTCAAGGGCTCGCACTGGGTCGGCCGACGACACGCCCAGTACTGGGACCGTGGCAAGCCCTATCTCGACGGCTACCGCGCGCTCTTCATCCGGGAGGACGCCGCGCAGGCTGAGGCCATCCGAACCGGGCGCGCCCACATCCAGTTTCGTGGATTTGCCCCGGCCCAGCGCGACGACATCGTCCGCGCGCTCGGTGAGAAGGTCACCGTGCAGGAGAGTCCGTGGAATTGCGGCCTGCTCGTCGCCCTCAACCATGAGCGGCGGCCGTTCCACGATCGGCGGGTGCGCCGGGCCCTGTCGCTCGCGCTCGACCGCCATCAGGCGGCCGGGACCCTGTCCCGGACTGCCATCGTCCGGGAGGTGGCCGGCGTGCAGATCCCCCGGTCGCCGTTCGCCACGCCGCCCGCCGAGCTCTTGAAGCTGGCCGGTTACGGGCGCGACATCCGGGAATCCCGGGCCGAGGCGCGGCGCCTGCTGGCCGAGGCCAGCATCGCCAACGGGTTCTCGTTCGAGCTCAAGAACCGCAACATCCCGATGCCCTATCAGCCCATCGGCGCCTGGCTCGTCGAGCAGTGGCGTCAGATCGGCCTGACGGTGCGCCAGGAGATCCAGCCCTCCGGCCCGTACTTCAAGGATCTCCGCGCCGGCGCCTTCGACGCCAGCGTCGACTTCCAGTGCGGGTACGTGGTCGACCCCGACCTGGATCTCTACAAGTTCCAGTCGCGAGCCCGGAGCGACGCCAACTACGGCCGCTACACCGATCCCGTCCTGGACGACCTCTACGTCCAGCAGAGCCGGGCGGTGGATCCCGAGCAGCGCCGGCGGTACGTCCGCGCGTTCGAGCGTCGCCTGCTCGACCAGGAGGCCCACTACATCTACACGCTCCAGTGGCACCGGATCGTGCCCCACAGCTCGCGGGTGCGAGGCTGGACGATCACGCCCAGCCACTACCTCAACAATCAGCTGGACACGGTGTGGCTCGCCGAGTGAGCGCCTCGATGTGGCGCGTCCTGGCCATCGCCGCGCTGGCGGCGGGCCTGCTCGGCGTCCTGCCCCGCGGCTCCGTCCTGGCCCAGGCCGCCCGGGAGGCGCCCATCGGCCTGCCCCGGGTGCAGGAGTACCGGGCGATCCCGAAGCTCCGAGACATCTACTTCGACTTCGGCAGAGCAGTGATCCGGCCGGCCGATGCCAGGGTCCTGGACGCGAACGCCATGTGGCTGCGCGCGAATCCAGACCAGCTCCTGCTCATCGAGGGGCACTGCGATAGCCAGGGGCTCACCACCAGCAAAAACGAGCTCAACATGGCCCTGGGCGAGCAGCGGGCACAAGCCGCGATGGACTACCTCGTCGCCCAGGGCGTGCAGCGGGACCGCATCACCGTGCTCAGTTACGGAGAAGAGCGGCCCCGGTGTCCCGAGCAGAGCGAACGCTGTTGGAGCCAGAACCGGCGGTCGCGCTTTCTCGTGAAGCCGCGCTAGCTCGCAGCCGGCCCCCCGCCCGGCGGGATCCGCTAGGTGAGGCGGGGACGATCGCCTTCGACGATGATCCGCCAGAGGACGCGGCTCTGGCTTCGATCGTAGTCGCCGTGGGCCCGGTGCATCGTGGCGCGGTCGTCAATGATCAGGACATCGCCCTTGCGCCAGGCGTGGCGGTAGACAATCTCCGGCCGGATCATGCGCTCGATCAGGTCGGCCATGTAGGCCCGGCTGGCCTCGGGCGTCATGCCGCTGATGGTGGCCTTCCCGATGTGGAAGTACACCGCGCGCGACCCGTGCACGGGATGGGTGCGCACCATCGGATGCTCGATGGGCCGGTCGTACTTGTCACGATCCTCCTCACGCGTGTCGGCGTGGTCGCCATCCAGGCGGTTGACCGTCCTCAGTGATTCCAGACGCCGTCGCTCGTCCGGGGCCAGGGCGAGATACGCCGCGCGCATGTTGGCCACGCTGGTCTCGCCGCCCGCCGACGGGATCTCCACCCCGTACAGGATGGTCGCGGCCGGGGGACGCTCGCGGTTGGTGTGGTCGGTATGCCACCGTTCCGCCGGCCGCTGGCCGTTCCGGTGCCAGACCAGCCCGATCAAGGGAACGTCCGGCATGTGGTGCTGGGAGTAATGCTGCTCCATGGGCGGGCCGAAGACCGCCGCCGCCGCGAGGTACTGCGCGGGCGTCAGGGATTGATCGTGGAACACCAGCGCCAGACGATCGGCCAGGGCCCGGCTCAGCGCTTGCCCGGTGGGCTCGTCGACCGGCTTGCTGAGGTCGATACCCGCGACCTCGGCACCGAGCGCGGGATGCAGCGGCGTGATCCGTAGCGTGGCCATGGCCATACGCTCGACGATCTCGAGCCGCTCGTCAAGCCCGTCCCCCTTGGCGAAACGTCCCGCCTCGTCTACCCTGTGCCGGTGCTGGCGGCGCGGCGGCGCCTGCGGCGCGCCCGAGACCGAACCGCAGGGCAGGAGGCGTCCCGATGAAGACGGAGTACGATCCAGCGGCCGTGTTCGAGCTCAAGGTGAGCGAAATCGAGTTCCGGCGCACGGCGAGCGGGCGGACGCTGATGGCCCGCATCTATCAGCCCCAGGGCTCGGGACCGTTCCCGACGCTGCTCGATCTGCACGGCGGCGCCTGGAACCACAAGGACCGGCTGGCCAACGAGCCGATGGATCGGGCGGTCGCGGCGAGCGGCGTCCTCGTTGTCGCCATCGACATGACGCTCGCCCCGGAGGCGCCGTATCCCGCGGCGGTCCAGGACGCCAACTACGGAGTGCGCTGGCTCAAGTCGCGGGCCGCCGAGTGGAATGGCGACCCCGTGAAGCTCGGGGTGCTGGGAAGCTCGAGCGGTGGCCATGTGGCCGAGCTGCTGGGCCTGCGTCCGCGCGATCCCCGCTACAACGCGATTGCCCTGCCGGGGGCCACCCCGGCCGACGCGACAGTGACCTACGTGGCAACACGCTCCCCGATCAGCGACACCTACGCACGCTACCAGCAGGCCGAGAAGATGAAGCGCGAAGGGATGATCACGAACAACAAGACCTACTTCCGGCCGTGGGACACGATCTTCGAGGGCAACCCCCAGCAGATCCTCGATCGCCGCGAGCCGGTGACGCTGCCGCCGCTCCTCATCATGCAGGGCGGGCTCGACGACAATGTGCTACCGGCCGTGCAGGAGAGGTTCGCCGCGACCTACCGGGCGGCCGGAGGCCTGTGCGAGTTGCACGTCTTCGATGGCTGCGAACACGAGTGGATCGCCAAGCCGGGGCCCGACACCGACCGCGCCCACGCGATGCTGAAGGCGTTCATCGCCAGGCATCTGGCAACCGGGCGCACGCCGTAGCTCGACGCTCAACGTCCTGGGTACAGGGAGGTCACCATGCACCGCGCATCGGCACCTACCGTCGCGCTCGTCCTGGGGCTCATCGTCATCGCCGTCGCCGCCATTCACGTCGCGCCCCCGGCGTCCGGCCAGAGCGGCCCGGGCTGGGTCACCCTGCTCGACGGAACCAACATGGGCGACTGGAACCGCGTCGGGGAAACCAACTGGCGGCTGGAGGGCGGCGCCGTCGTCGCCGACAAGCGGACGAGCAAGGGGCCGGCCCACCTGGTCAGCAAGAACACCTACAAGGACTTCCAGGTTTACGTCGAGTTCTGGGCGAGCGACGACGCCAACAGCGGCATCTTCCTCCGCTGCCAGGATCCCACCAACATCACCGACCGGTCCTGCTACGAGGCGAACATTTTCGACCAGCGCAAGGACCCGACCTACGGGACCGGCGGAATCGTCCATTTCGCCGAGGTGAACCCGATGCCCAAGGCCGCTGGCAAATGGAACACCTACGAAATCACCGCCAGGGGGCGGCAGATCATCGTGGTGCTCAACGGCCAGAAGACCGCGGAGCTCCACAACGGTCTCTTTGAGGAAGGATCGTTGACGCTGCAACACGGCGCGGGCGTGATCAAGTTCCGCAAAGTCGCGATCAGGCCCCTGTAGGGCTCACTTCAGGCCCGCGCGCATGAAGCTGTGCAGGAACTGGCGCTGAAAGAGCAGGAAGGCAAGGAGCAGCGGGGCCACCGAGAGCAGCGTGGCCGCCGAGATCACCGCCCACGAGACCCCGGTCTCGGGGGCGGCGAACACGCCGAGCCCGACGGTGACCGGGCGCGTCTCCACCGAGTTGGTGACGACCAGCGGCCACAGGAAGTTGTTCCAGTGGTAGGAGACCGACACCAGCCCGTAGGCCAGGTAGGTCGGGCGGGCCAGCGGCACGTACACCGAGAGCAGCACGCGTAGCACGCCGGCGCCTTCCACCTGCGCGGCGTCCTCGAGATCGCGCGGCACCTGCTTGAACGTCTGCCGCAGCAAGAAGATGCCAAACGCGGAGGCCATGTAGGGCAGGCCGATCGCCGGCACCGTGTCGATGAGGTCGAGCCGGCTCAGCGTCGTGTAGTTCTCGACGAGCAGCACCTCGGGCATGATGAGAATCTGTACGAGCACCAGCGCGAAGGCCACGTCGCGCCCGGGGAAGCGGAAGCGTGCGAAGGCGTAGGCGGCCAGGGTACAGAGGACGAACTGGGCGGCCAGCACCATCGTGACCAGGGTCACGGTGTTGGCCAGATAGCGAGCGAACGGCGCCACCGCCCACGCCCGCCGGAAGTTGTCGAGCGTCAGCGGGGCCAGCGGATCGAAGCGCGTCGCGTACTCCGGGGGGTGGACCGACGCCCACACGGCATAGACGAGGGGCAGAATCCACAGCCCCGCCAGCAGCCAGGCGGCGAGGTGCTCGAGCCACTGGCCGGGCGGCGACGGGCCGACGAGGCCGTCCTCGGTTCTCATCGATAGTGCACGCGTCGCTCGATGACCAGGAATTGCCCGATGGCCAGCGCGGCCAGGACGGCCAGGAGCACGACGGTGAGCGTGGCGGCGTAGGCCCAGTCGTTGAAGCCGAACGCGACCTCGAAGAGGTAGTAGAGGAGCAGGTTCGACGCGTTGTCGGGACCGCCCTTGGTCAGGATGAAGAGCTGGTCCACCAGCTTGAACGAGTTGATGGTGGCGTTGACGAGCACGAACAGCGTCGTGGGCATGAGCAGCGGGAAGGTCACCCGCCGGAAGAATGTCCATCGCGCCGTGCCCTCGATGGCCGCGGCCTCCTTCAGGTCGGGCGGCAGGTGCTGTAGCGCGGCCAGGTAGAAGATGCTGAAGAAGCCGGCCTCCTTCCAGATCGTCATGACGACGAGGCAACCCATCACGGTGCTCGCGTCCCCGAGCCAGTTATGATGCGGCGCGCCGAAGAGCGCGCGAGCCTGGTCGAGGAGCCCGAACTGCGGCGTGTAGAAGAAGAGCCAGATGTTGGCCACCGCGACCATGGGCAGGATGGTGGGCGTGAAGTAGGCGAGCCGGACCAGCCCGCGCGCGGGCAGCTGGCGATCCACCCAGGTGGCCATCAGCAGCGCCAGCACGATGGACGCCGGGATCGTGCCCAGCGCGAACACGACGTTGTTCCCGATGACCCGCCAGAAGATCGGATCGGCGGCCATGGCCCGATAGTTCTCGAGCCCGACGAACCGGGCCGCCTGGCCGGCCCGGGGCGTGGAGAAGAGGCTGTCGTGGACGCTGGCCACGATCGGGTAGTGGGTGAAGGTGACGAGGAGCACGGCGGCCGGCAGCAGCAGCAGCCAGCCGTGCACCGCATCGAGACGCCGAGTGCTCAGCAGCGGCGACCTACCGGCGATAGCGGCTCAGGACGCGCTCGGCGCCGGCCTGCGCTTCGGTGAGCGCGGCCTTGGGCTCCTTGCCTCCGGTCAGCGCCGACTGGATGGCGTCGTCGAGCAGCTTCTTCACGCGGGCGTTCTCGTGCACGGAGAATTCGGCCACAGCGTGCTGGAACTGGTCGCGAGCGACGGCGGCGGCGGGGAACTCGGTGACGTACGTCCGGAGCGCCGGGGTCTCATACGCCGGCTTGGTCACGCCCACGTAGCCCGTCTCGATCGACCACCGGGCCGCCCGCTCGGGGGCGGTCATCCACTTGATGAAGGCCAGCGCCGCCCGGCGCTCCTCGGGGG